>CAUQPA010000397.1:0-4719 GCA_963519325.1 uncultured Pseudomonas sp.
GCCTTGTTGAGCAGCAGCAGCGGCTGGATGCCGGCATGCTCGGCCGCCACCAGGTAGCGGTCGATGAGGTTGGCGTGGGGCGTGGGCAGCGGGGCGAAGACGATCACCAGGCGGTCGACGTTGGCCGCCACCGGCTTGAGCTGGCCGCGCATGTCCGGCCGGCAGATCTCCGAGCGACGCGGCAACTGGGCGACGATGACGCCATTGCCCTGGACGCCGGCACGGAACACCACCCGGTCACCGGTGACCAGGGTCGGCAGGTTGGCACGCAGGTGGCAGCGCTGCAGCTGGCCGTCGCCATCCTCCACCTCGACCTGGACGCCGAAGTGGGCGATCACCTGGCCCTGTTGCTCGGGTCCCAGATCGCCGCCCTCGAGTTCCTCGATCAGCTTCGACTCGCGCTTTTCCGCGCGGGCGGCGCGCTCGGTCTGGATTTTCTCGATCCGCCAGCTCTGGCGACGGGTCAGGTGGCGTTTGGCCATGGGATGTCCGCGGGTTTCAGGGGCGAGGAGTCTAGCATTGGCCGCCCGCGACGGATTACCTAAACTTGGCGCACCTCGTCGCCCTGGAGCCCCCATGCTGGCCCATCTCGCCTCGCGCTATCCCCTGCTGCTGGCCGTCCTGGTGCAGTTGGCCGCCCTGGTGGTCGCCGTCGTCGGCCTGCGGCTGTGGGCCAGCTTCGCCGGCCAGCGCCCCTCGCTGCTGGCGCTGGTCTGCCTGCAGGCGGTGCTGGCGGCCCTGCTGGGCGAAGTGCTCGGGCTGGCGCGCTGGTGGGTTTTCATCAATCTGCTGTTCGCCCCGGCGCTCTACCTGGTCAGCGGGCGCGGCCTTTCGGCGGGCATCGCCGCGCTGGGCTTCCTGCTGCTGCTCCTGCTGAACTGGAACAGCCTGCGCGAGCGGGTACCGCTTTATCTCACCGGCCGCCAGACCCGCGATCGGCTGGCCGGGCTGCTCGCCGAGCGGGAGCCGACCTTCAGGTTCGTCGACCTCGGTTGTGGCCTGGGGGATACCCTGGTCGACCTGTCCCGGCGCTTTCCGCAGGCCAATTTCGTCGGCGTGGAGACGGCGCCGCTGAGCTTCGCCCTGGCCTGGCTGCGCTGCCTGCCCAGGCGCAACTGCCAGGTGCGCTATCGCGACCTCTGGCGGGTGGAGCTGGGCGAGTTCGAAGTCGTCTACTGCTTCCTCTCGCCGGCGCCCATGCCACGTCTGGGCGAGAAGGTTCGCCAGGAACTGCGCCCCGGCAGCTGGCTGATCAGCAATACCTTCGAGATCCCCGGCGAGCCGGCGGATGCGATCCTTGACGTGGGTGACCTGCGCGGCAGCCGGCTGCTGCTCTGGCGTCGGTAGGTACGCGGCAGGCGCGCTGCTACACTGGTGCCATCATCAAGGAGTTCACCATGCCCACCCCCAATCCGCAGCACCTGATCTGGATCGACCTGGAAATGACCGGCCTGGATCCGGATCGGGACGTGATCATCGAGATGGCCACCATCGTCACCGACAGCGATCTGAATGTCCTGGCCGAGGGCCCGGTGCTGGCCATCCACCAGTCGGACGAGGTCCTGGCCGGCATGGACGAGTGGAACACCCGCCAGCACGGTGGCTCGGGGCTGACCCAGCGGGTGCGCGAGAGCACCATCGACACCGCCCAGGCCGAGGCCCTGACCCTGGAATTCCTGCGGCAGTGGGTGCCCAAGGGCAAGTCGCCGATCTGTGGCAACAGTATCTGCCAGGATCGTCGCTTCCTCTACCGGCGCATGCCGGAGCTGGAGGCCTACTTCCACTACCGCAACCTGGACGTCTCCACCCTCAAGGAGCTCGCCGCGCGCTGGGCGCCCCATGTGCGTGACGGCGTGAAGAAGAGCGGCAGCCACCTGGCGCTGGACGACATCCGCGATTCCATCGCCGAGCTGCGCCACTACCGCGAGCACTTCATCAAGGTCTGATGGCCCCGCGTCCGTGCTGCTGTCCATCCTCTACCTGGTGGCCATCACCGCCGAGGCCATGACCGGCGCCCTGTCCGCCGGGCGGCGCGGCATGGACCTGTTCGGCGTGGCGCTGATCGCCAGCGTCACCGCCCTGGGTGGCGGCTCGGTGCGCGACGTCCTGCTCGGGCACTATCCGCTCGGTTGGGTCAGGCATCCCGAGTACCTGGCGCTCACCGTGGGCGCGGGCCTGGCCACGGTGGCCATCGCCCGGGTCATGCGGCATCTGCGCCAGCTGTTCCTGGTGCTCGACGCCCTGGGCCTGGTGGCCTTCACCGTGATCGGCTGCCAGGTGGCCCTGGAGATGGGCCTGAGTCCGGTCATCGTCATCGTCAGCGGCACCCTCACCGGCACCTGCGGCGGCATCCTGCGCGACATCCTCTGCAACGACGTGCCGCTGATCCTCAGGCGCGAGCTCTACGCCAGCGTGGCGGTGCTGTCCGCCGGCTGCTACCTGCTCTGCCGCCAGTGGCTGAGCGAGGAGCAGGCGCTGCTCATCACCCTCAGTGCCGGGCTGCTGCTACGCCTGCTGGCGCTGAGGTTCAACTGGCAGATGCCGACCTTCAGGTACGACGACGAGCCCCACTAGCGCTCGCCATGGCGCTCCAGCGCCCAGTCGACGTGCTCGCGCACCAGCGACGACGGGTGCTCGCGCTGCAGCCGTAGCGCCTCCACCACGGGGATGCTGGTCGGCGCATTGCCCAGGCCGACCGCCAAGTTGCGCAGCCAGCGCTCGTAGCCGGCGCGGCGCAGCGGCGAACCCTCGGTACGGCTGAGGAATTCGGCTTCGGTCCAGCGGAAGAGCTCGGCCAGGCTGGCGCTGTCCAGGCGATGGCGCGGCTGGAAATCCCCTTCGGCACTGGGCTTGGCGAAGCGATTCCAGGGGCAGACCAGCTGACAGTCGTCGCAACCGAAGACCCGGTTGCCGATCAGCGGGCGCAGCTCCAGCGGAATGCTGCCCTTGAATTCGATGGTCAGGTAGGAGATGCAGCGGCGGGCGTCGAGCTGGTAGGGCCCGACGAAAGCCTGGGTCGGGCAGATGTCCAGGCAGGCGCGGCAGGTGCCGCAGTGGTCGCGCGGCGTGGGTTCGTCCACCGGCAGCGGCACGTCGACGAAAAGCTCGCCGAGAAAGAACCAGCTGCCGGCCTTGCGATTGAGCACCAGGGTGTTCTTGCCGATCCAGCCCAGGCCGGCCTGTTCGGCGATGGCCTTTTCCAGTACCGGAGCGCTGTCGACGAAGGCGCGATAGCCGAAGGGGCCGATCTCGCCCTGGATGCGCTCGGCCAGGTGCTGCAGGCGCTTGCGGATCAGCTTGTGGTAGTCGCGGCCCAGGGCGTAGCGCGAGACATAGGCGGCGCTACCATCGGCCAGGCGCTCGCTCATGCGGGTATCGCCGGGCAGGTAATCCATGCGCAGGGAAATCACCCTGAGGGTGCCGGGCACCAGTTCGGCCGGTCGCGAACGTTTGCTGCCGTGCGCGGCCATATAGTCCATCTCGCCATGGAAACCGGCGGCCAGCCAGCGCTCCAGATGTTCCTCGTGACGTGCCAGATCCAGGCCGGCGATGCCGGTCTGCTGAAAGCCTAGTTCCCGACCCCAGGTCTTGATGAGGTCGGCCAGGGCGGCGAGATCGAGGGCGACAGCGGACATCGACGGGAACGCACAGGCAGGAGGGCCGCCTATTTTGCCAGACTCCGGAGGCTTTCCCAGCATGCACGACGAACTGCCGTTCCAGCTCTACAGCGCCCAGCAGGTACGGGATCTCGACGCCCAACTGATCGCCGGCGGCCTGCCCGGGCTCGAGCTGATGAGACGCGCGGCCGCCGCGGCCTGGCGTTCGCTGCGCCACGGCTGGCCCCATGCCGGAGCCCTCTGCGTGCTGGCCGGCGGTGGCAACAACGCCGGCGATGGCTATCTGGTCGCCGCTCTGGCCCGCAAGGCCGGCTGGCAGGCGCAGGTCTGGCACCTGGCCGATCCGGCCGGTCTCCAGGGCGATGCCGCCCTGGCCCATGCCGAAGCCCTGGCCGCCGGGGTGGACATCCAGCCCTGGCGCGCGGATGCCCCGCTGGCCGGCGTGGTGATCGATGCCCTGCTCGGCACTGGCCTCAAGGGCGCCGCGCGCCAGCCCTATGCCACGGCCATCGAGCGGATCAACGCCAGCGAACTGCCGGTGGTGGCCATCGATATCCCGTCCGGCCTGGACGCCGACACCGGGGCGGCAGCGGGTGCCCTGGTGCGCGCCGACCTGACCATCACCTTCATCGGGCTCAAGCTCGGCCTGTTCACCGGCAAGGGCCCGGATCACGTCGGCAGCCTGGTGTTCGAGCCGCTGATGGAGGAGCCGCAGAATCCTGCCCACGCCACCGCGCAGCGCCTGGCGCCCGGCAACCTGCCGCGGCTGGCGACGCGCCCGCTGAATGCACACAAGGGGCAATACGGTCATCTGCTGGTGATCGGCGGCGACGAGGGCACTGGTGGCGCGGCCATCATGACCAGCGAGGCAGCGCTGCGCTGCGGCGCCGGCATGCTCAGCCTGGCGACCCGGCCGTCCAACGTCAGTGCGGTACTGTCTCGGCGGCCGGAGGTCATGGTCGCCGGGGTGCATTCCAGCTTCGCCGTGCTGGAACTGGCCAAGAAGGCCGATGTGCTCGCGGTCGGACCGGGGCTGGGGCAGGGCGCCTGGGGCAAGGCGCTGGCCAGTGCGGCCGCGACACTGGACGTGGCCCAGGTGTGG
>CAUQPA010000398.1:0-4713 GCA_963519325.1 uncultured Pseudomonas sp.
CTTGAACCAGCTTCTCGATGTAGCCTTCGTCGCGCTTTTGATCGTTATTTGCCATGACTTAGAACTCCAGCCCGCCTTCACGAGCAGCGTCGGCCAGCGCTTTGACGCGACCATGGTACTTGAAGCCAGAACGATCAAAGGCCACCTGGGTAACGCCAGCGGCCTTGGCACGCTCGGCGACCAGCAGACCAACTTTCTTGGCCGCCTCGACGTTGCTGGTAGCGCTTTCGCGCAGTTCTTTGTCCAGCGTAGAAGCGCTGGCCAGCACCTTGCTGCCGTCGGCCGCGATGACCTGGGCATAGATGTGCTGGGAAGAGCGGTACACGCACAGACGGACCACTTCCAGCTCGCGCATCTTCAGGCGAGCCTTGCGAGCGCGACGCAGTCGGGTTTCTTTCTTGACGGTCATTTGCTATGCCCTACTTTTTCTTGGCTTCTTTACGGTGGACGACTTCGTCGGCATACCGTACACCCTTGCCCTTGTAAGGCTCCGGCGGACGGAAACCACGAATCTCAGCCGCAACCTGGCCGACCAGCTGCTTGTCGATACCCTTGATCAGGATTTCAGTCTGGTTGGGGGTTTCTGCGGTGATGCCTTGCGGCAGGTCGTAGTCCACAGGGTGAGAGAAGCCCAGAGCGAGGTTCAGCACCTGACCTTTGGCCTGGGCCTTGTAGCCCACACCGACCAGTTGCAGCTTGCGCTCGAAGCCCTGGCTGACGCCGACCACCATGTTGTTGACCAGGGCACGGGTGGTGCCGGCCATCGCACGGGTCTGCTGATCGCCATTGCGAGCAGCGAAACGCAGCTCACCGGACTCTTGGGTGACTTCCACGGACGGATGGACCTTCAGTTCCAGAGCGCCCTTGGCACCCTTGATCGAAAGCGCCTGACCGGCCAGATTAACTTCGACGCCTGCAGGCAGTCTTACAGGGTTCTTAGCAACGCGAGACATGCTGATTCCCCTTAGAAGACTGTGCAGAGCACTTCGCCGCCAACACCAGCAGCACGGGCCGCGCGATCAGTCATCACACCTTTATTGGTGGAAACGATCGACACGCCCAGACCGCCACGCACTTTCGGCAGCTGGTCAACGGCTTTGTACTGGCGCAGACCGGGACGGCTGCTACGCTTGAGTTCTTCGATGACAGGCTTGCCTTCGAAGTACTTCAGCTCGATGGACAGCGACGGCTTGGATTCCGCGCTGACCTGAAAATCCGCGATGTAACCTTCGTCCTTGAGGACTTTGGCGACGGCAGCCTTCAGCTTGGAAGAAGGCATGCTCACAACGGCCTTTTCAGCCATCTGGGCATTACGGATACGAGTTAGCATGTCCGCTAACGGGTCCTGCATACTCATGGGCTATTAGCTCCTAATACAGAAATTGAGCCTTCCGGCTCTCAAAATCACCCCTCGGCAATAGGCCGATTCGGGCGAGCCGAGCATTCTAGAGATGGGCCTGAAACGAATCAAGCCCCAAAAGGGGCTTGATTCAATTACCGCGATGAAAGGCGCTAGCTGTTACCAGCTGGCCTTCACCAGGCCGGGCACGTCACCGCGCATGGCTGCTTCACGCAGCTTGATGCGGGACAGACCGAACTTGCGGTACACGCCGTGCGGACGGCCGGTCAGGCGGCAGCGGTTACGCAGGCGGCTGGCGCTGGCGTCACGGGGCTGCTTCTGCAGGGCGACCTGGGCATTCCAACGGTCCTCGGGGGAGGCGTTGACATTACCGATGGTCGCCTTCAACTCGGCGCGCTTCTTGGCGAACTTGGCAACCGTCTGCTGACGCTTCAGCTCGCGGTTAATCATGCTTTGCTTAGCCATCTGAAGACCTCAATCAGTTACGGAACGGGAAGTTGAACGCGCGCAGCAGCGCACGGCCTTCCTCGTCGGTACGAGCGGTGGTGGTCAGGGTGATGTCCATACCACGCAGCGCATCGATCTTGTCGTAATCGATTTCCGGGAAGATGATCTGCTCTTTCACGCCCATGCTGTAGTTGCCACGACCATCGAAGGACTTGGCATTCAGGCCGCGGAAGTCACGTACGCGCGGCAGGGAGATGGACAGCAGACGATCCAGGAATTCGTACATGCGATCGCTACGCAGGGTCACCTTGACGCCGATCGGCCAGCCTTCGCGAATCTTGAAGCCGGCAATGGAATTGCGGGCATAAGTCACGACCGGCTTTTGACCAGCGATCTTTTCCAGGTCGGCAACAGCGTTGTCGATGATCTTCTTGTCACCGACCGCTTCGCCCAGACCCATGTTCAAGGTGATCTTGGTGATGCGCGGAACTTCCATCACGTTACCCAGCTGAAGCTGCTCTTTCAGCTTGGGCGCGATTTCCTTCCGATAAATCTCTTTCAATCGAGCCATGGTGATCTACCTAGCAGCTTCAGGCCTGGACCGCTTTTTGGGTCGACTTGAAGATACGAATCTTCTTGCCGTCTTCGACTTTGAAACCAACGCGGTCAGCCTTGTTGGTCTCGGAGTTGAAAATGGCAACGTTGGAGACATGCAGAGGGGCTTCTTTCTCTACGATGCCACCCTGAACGCCCAGCATGGGGTTGGGCTTGGTGTGGCGCTTGATCAGGTTGACCCCACCAACGACCAGACGGTCATCGGCGAGCACCTTCAGCACCTTGCCACGCTTGCCCTTGTCCTTGCCGGCAATGACGATTACCTCGTCGTCACGACGAATCTTTTGCATGTCGGCTACTCCTTACAGCACTTCGGGGGCAAGGGAGACGATCTTCATGAACTTCTCGGAGCGAAGTTCACGGGTCACCGGCCCAAAGATACGGGTGCCAATCGGCTCTTGCTTGTTGTTCAGCAGAACCGCGGCGTTGCCGTCGAAGCGGATGATGGAACCGTCGGTGCGGCGGACGCCGTGCTTGGTACGCACGACGACAGCAGTCATCACCTGACCTTTCTTCACCTTGCCGCGCGGAATTGCTTCCTTGACGGTGACTTTGATGATGTCGCCAATACCGGCGTAACGGCGGTGGGAACCGCCGAGCACCTTGATGCACATCACGCGACGAGCGCCGCTGTTGTCGGCGACGTCAAGCATGGATTGAGTCTGGATCATGGCTCTCTACCCTTATACCTGAACGGCGCGCTCGACGACGTCAACCAGGGTCCACGCCTTGGTCTTGGCCAGCGGGCGGGTTTCGCGAATGGTGACCAGGTCACCAATGCGGCACTGATTGGTTTCGTCGTGAGCGTGCAGCTTGGTGGAACGCTTCACGTATTTGCCGTAGATCGGGTGCTTGACGCGACGCTCGATCAGTACGGTGACGGTTTTGTCCATCTTGTCGCTGACCACTCGGCCGGTCAGCGTACGGACAGTTTTTTCAGCTTCAGCCATGATCACTTACCTGCTTGCTGGTTCAGCACAGTCTTGACGCGAGCGATGTCGCGCTTCACTTGCGAGAGCATGTGAGACTGACCCAACTGGCCAGTTGCCTTCTGCATACGCAGATTGAACTGGTCACGCAGCAGGTTGAGAAGCTGCTCGTTCAGCTCCTCTACGGATTTCTCACGCAAATCTTTCGCTTTCATCACATCACCGTCCGCTTAACAAAGGAGGTTTCGAGCGGAAGCTTGGCAGCGGCCAGGGCGAATGCCTGACGAGCCAGATCCTCGGAAACACCCTCGATCTCGTACAGGACCTTGCCCGGCTGGATCTGGGCTACCCAGTACTCGACACTACCCTTACCTTTACCCATCCGCACTTCGAGAGGCTTCTTGGTGACAGGCTTGTCAGGGAAGACGCGGATCCAGATCTTGCCGCCACGCTTCACGTGACGGGTCAGCGCACGACGTGCGGATTCGATCTGGCGAGCGGTCAGACGGCCACGGCCGACAGCCTTCAGCGCGTACTCGCCGAAGCTGACCTTGCTACCGCGATGAGCCAGACCACGGTTGTGGCCGGTCATCTGCTTGCGGAATTTTGTACGCTTGGGTTGCAGCATGTTGCGTACTCCTTACTTAGCAGCAGCTTTTTTGCGCGGAGCCGGGGCGACGGGCTTCAGTTCTTCCTGGCGGCCACCAATGACCTCACCCTTGAAGATCCAGACCTTCACACCGATCACACCGTAGGTGGTGTGAGCTTCCGCAGTGGCGTAGTCGATATCGGCACGCAGGGTGTGCAGGGGCACACGACCTTCGCGATACCACTCGGTACGGGCGATTTCAGCACCGCCCAGACGACCGCTCACCTGAATCTTGATGCCTTTGGCACCAATGCGGATCGCGTTCTGCACGGCGCGCTTCATGGCGCGACGGAACATCACACGACGCTCAAGCTGCTGCGCAACGCTCTGCGCAACCAGGGCACCGTCGAGCTCCGGCTTGCGGATCTCTTCGATGTTGATGTGCACGGGCACACCCATTCTTGCGGTCAGGTCCTGACGCAGCTTCTCGACATCCTCACCCTTCTTGCCGATCACGATACCGGGACGGGCGGTGTGGATGGTGATGCGTGCGGTTTGAGCCGGGCGATGAATATCGATACGGCTTACGGACGCGCTTTTTAGTTTGTCCTGGAGGTACTCACGAACCTTCAGGTCGGCCAGCAGATAGTCCGCATAAGTGCGCTTATCCGCGTACCAGACCGAAGTGTGCTCCTTGACGATACCCAGGCGAATGCCATTGGGATGTACTTTCTGACCCATCTGATCGACTCCGTTACTTGTCCGCAACCTTG
>CAUQPA010000399.1:0-4708 GCA_963519325.1 uncultured Pseudomonas sp.
TTCTACATGGTCGGCAGCATCGACGAAGCGATCGAGAAAGCCAAGAAACTGTAACTGCCGCGCCCGGCGACGGGCGCTCTTAGAGGCACGCTATGGCCAAGACAGTCCAATGCGACATCGTCAGCGCGGAAGGGGAAATCTTCTCCGGCGCGGTGGAGATGATCATCGCCCACGGCCACCTGGGTGATCTGGGTATCGCCCCGGGCCATGCGCCGCTGCTCACCGATCTGAAGCCGGGCCCCATTCGCCTGGTCAAGGCCGGGGGTGCCGAGGAGGTGTTCTACATCTCCGGCGGTTTCCTGGAAGTGCAGCCGAATGTCGTCGAAGTGCTGGCCGATACCGCCAGCCGCGCCGGTGACATCGACGAGGCTGCCGCTCTGGAAGCCAAGCAGCGCGCCGAGGCAGCACTGAGCGACAAGGGCACGGAGTTCGACTACACCGCTGCCGCCACTCAGCTCGCCGAAGCCGCCGCCCAGCTGCGCACCATCCAGCAGCTCAAGCGGCAGGCCAAGCGCTAAGCGCAAGGTCAGGCTGTAACGACAAGGGTAGCTTCGGCTACCCTTTTCTTTTGTTGCCCGAAAAGTGGCGCGAAACATTCCGCGTGGTCGTTGCACCTGGGTGCTTGTTGCCCTCGCTCGCCGGCCCCTCTCTTTCTCCTGTCTCCGAGGTTCCGATGTCCCTGGAAATCGTCATCCTGGCTGCTGGCCAGGGCACCCGCATGAGATCCGCTCTACCCAAGGTGCTGCATCCCGTGGCCGGTCGCAGCATGCTGGGGCATGTCCTCGACCGCGCCCGCGAGCTGGCGCCAAAGGGTATCCACGTCGTGATCGGCCATGGAGCCGACCAGGTTCGCCAGCAGCTGGCGGCGGACGACGTGAGCTTCGTGCTCCAGGCCGAGCAGCTCGGTACCGGGCATGCGGTGGCCCAGGCGGCGCCGGCGCTGACGGCGGAGCGGGTGCTGATCCTCTATGGCGATGTGCCGCTGATCCAAACCGAGACCCTCCAGCGCCTGCTGCAGCAGGTGGATGACCAGCACCTCGCGCTGCTGACCGTGGAACTGGACGATCCCACCGGCTATGGCCGCATCCTCCGCGACGGCGAGGGGCGGGTGACCGCCATCGTCGAGCACAAGGACGCCAGCGAGGCCCAGCGTGCCATCCGCGAAGGCAACACCGGTATTCTCGCCGTCCCCGGTCACCGCCTGGCGGACTGGCTGGGCCGGCTCTCCAACAGCAACGCCCAGGGCGAGTACTACCTGACCGACGTCATCGCCCTGGCGGTGGCGGACGGCCTGACCATCGCCACCAGCCAGCCGGCGGATGCCATGGAAGTCCAGGGTGCCAACGATCGCCGGCAACTGGCGCAACTGGAGCGTCACTACCAGCTGCGCGCTGCCGAGCGCCTGATGCTGCAGGGCGTGACCCTGCTGGACCCGTTGCGCTTCGACCAACGTGGCCAGGTCGAGGCCGGGCGGGATGTCTCCATCGACATCAATGTCATCCTCGAAGGCCGGGTGGTCCTGGAAGATGGCGTGGTGATCGGCCCGAATTGCGTGATCAAGGACAGCGTCCTCAAGCGCGGGGCCCTCATCAAGGCCAGCAGCCATCTGGACGGCGCGGTGGTCGGAGAGGGCGCCGACGTCGGTCCCTTCGCCCGGCTGCGTCCTGGCAGCGAGCTGGGCAGCAAGGCCCATGTGGGCAATTTCGTCGAGTTGAAGAACGCCCATCTGCAGGACGGCGCCAAGGCCGGCCATCTCACCTACCTGGGCGATGCCAGCATAGGCGCGGGCAGCAACATAGGCGCGGGCACCATCACCTGCAACTATGACGGGGCCAACAAGTTTCGAACCGAAATCGGCGCGGATGTTTTCGTCGGTTCCAACAGTTCGCTGGTGGCTCCGGTCACCCTGGGTGACGGGGCTACCACCGCGGCAGGATCGGTCATTACGGCGGACGTCCCGGCCGATACCCTGGCGCTGGGGCGGGCGCGGCAGGTCAACAAGACTGGCTGGCAACGCCCGAAGAAGGCACCCAAGGCTTGACGAATGTCTGCTATTAGGTTTTGATTCGATCCATTATCTTTCGAATCGAAATTTATGACCCGTCGTAACACCGCTCAGCGTCGTCATGCCATCCTCGCCCAGCTCCAGCAGCAGGGCGAGGTCAGCGTCGACGAATTGGCCCGCCAGTTGGAGACCTCCGAGGTCACCATCCGCAAGGACCTGGCCGCCCTCGAGCGCAATGGCCTGCTCTTGCGTCGCTATGGCGGCGCGGTGGCCATGCCTCAGGAATTGCTGGCGGAGGCGCCACCCCAGGCCTCGCCCTGGAAGCAGGCCATCGCCCGGGCCGCCGCCCAGCGTCTGCGTGAGCATGCCCGGATCATCATCGACTGTGGCAGCACCACGGCAGCGCTGATTCCCCAGCTTGATCGTCGCCCCGGGCTGGTGGTCATGACCAATTCCCTCCAGGTGGCCACGGCCCTGCGCGAGCTGGAGCAGGAGCCCATGCTGCTGATGACCGGCGGGACCTGGGATCCACACTCGGAATCCTTCCAGGGCCAGGTCGCCGAGCAGGTGCTGCGTTCCTACGACTTCGACCAGCTGTTCATCGGCGCCGACGGGCTCGACCCCGAACGCGGTACCACCACCTTCAACGAGCACCTGTCGCTGTCGCGCGTCATGGCCGAGGTGGCCCGCGAGGTGGTGGTCATGGCCGAGGCCGATAAGCTGGGCAGGCGGATTCCGAATCTGGAACTACCTTGGGAAAGAGTGGACGTGCTCATCACCGATGAACGCCTGCCGCCGGAGGCGGCCCAGGCGATCGCCAAGCGGGGTGTGCAGGTCGTGCGTGCGGCTGTGGAAAACTAGACAATCAGCTCATCCACAGGCGGCACCGAAAGGTCGCTGTGGATAAGACAGGCAACGGGAGGTAAGCATGTGTGGAATCGTCGGCGCCATTGCCGAGCGTAACATCACCGCCATTCTGGTCGAGGGCCTCAAGCGCCTGGAATACCGCGGCTACGACAGCGCCGGCCTGGCCCTGCTGGATGCCCAAGGCGAGCTGCAGCGGCTGCGTCGCATCGGCAAGGTCAGCGAACTGGAAGCCGGCCTGCTCGCCGATCCCCTGGCGGGCCGCCTGGGGATCGCCCATACCCGCTGGGCCACCCATGGCGCACCCACCGAGGCCAATGCCCACCCGCATTTCTCCCGGGGTGACGTGGCCGTGGTGCACAACGGCATCATCGAGAACCACGAAACCCTGCGCGCCCAGCTCAAGGCCCAGGGCTATGTCTTCACCTCCCAGACCGACACCGAGGTCATCGTCCATCTGTTGCACCTGAAGTTGCAGGACAGTGGCGACCTGACCACGGCGCTCAAGGCAGCGGTCAAGGAACTGCACGGTGCCTATGGCCTGGCCGCCGTCTGGCGCCAGCAACCGGATCGCCTGGTGGCGACCCGCAGCGGCAGCCCCCTGGTGATCGGCCTGGGCCTGGGCGAAAACTACCTGGCCTCCGACCAGTTGGCCTTGCGCCAGGTGACGGATCGCTTCGTCTACCTGGAGGAGGGCGACGTCGCCGAGATTCGCCTGAATCAGGTCAGCCTGTGGGACGTCGACGGCCAACCGGTACAGCGGGAAACGGTGCAGTACCACGAAGGCAGCGAGGCCGCCGACAAGGGCGCCTATCGCCACTTCATGCTCAAGGAGATTCACGAGCAGCCCAGCGTGGTCCAGCGCACCCTGGAAGGGCGCCTGGGCGATGGCCAGGTCCTGCCCGAGGCCTTCGGTCCGTCCGCCGCCGAGCTGTTCGCCAAGGTTCGCCAGGTGCAGATCGTCGCCTGTGGCACCAGCTTCCATGCCGGCTCGGTGGCGCGCTACTGGATCGAGGAGTACGTGGGGATTCCCTGCCAGGTGGAAGTGGCCAGCGAATTCCGCTATCGCCGCGTCGCCGTCAGCCCGGACACCCTGTTCGTCACCATCTCCCAGTCCGGCGAGACGGCCGACACCCTGGCCGCCCTGCGCATGGCCAAGCAATCCGGCTACCTGAGCAGCCTGGCGATCTGCAACGTGGCGACCAGCTCCCTGGTGCGCGAATCCCAGCTGAACTTCCTGACCCAGGCCGGTCCCGAGATCGGCGTGGCCTCGACCAAGGCCTTCACCACCCAGCTGGTATCGCTGCTCTTGCTGACCCTGAGCCTGGGGCGCTGCCAGCAGCGGCTGGATGCTGGCATCGAGGCCGAGCTGGTAGCGGAGTTGCGCCGGCTGCCGGCGCGCCTGGACGAAGCCCTGGCCATGGACAAGACCGTGGAGAAGCTGGCGGAGTCCTTTGCCGAGAAGCACCACACCCTGTTCCTCGGGCGTGGCGAGCAGTACCCGGTGGCCATGGAGGGCGCGCTCAAGCTCAAGGAGATCTCCTACATCCACGCCGAGGCCTATCCGGCCGGCGAGCTCAAGCATGGTCCCCTGGCACTGGTGGATGCCGACATGCCGGTGGTGACGGTGGCGCCCAACAACGAGCTGCTGGAAAAGCTCAAGTCCAACCTGCAGGAAGTGCGTGCCCGAGGTGGCCAGCTGATCGTCTTCGCCGACGAGCGTGCCGGCTTCGAGCAGGGCGAAGGCACCCGTATCGTACCCATGCCGCACATCCACGATACCCTGTCGCCGATCCTCTACACCATCCCCTTGCAGCTGCTGTCCTACCACGTGGCGGT
>CAUQPA010000400.1:0-4688 GCA_963519325.1 uncultured Pseudomonas sp.
GGCTGGGGCTGACCTGCGCCAGCACCCCCTGGTGCACCCCCTCGGCCAGCTCGTCGAGCTGGGCACGGGGCTTGGTTTCCCCCGCCAGGCGCTGGCCGGCGGCCAGCTCCAGCAGGGCCTCGACGCGTGGCTCACGGCGTCCTTCGGCGATCCACAGCTGCTTGACGCGGCGCGGATGGAAGCGCAGCAGCGCTTCCACGGCATGGATACCGTAGACGGTCTCCAACTGGCTCATGCGTCATCCTTGGGGCGCGCCTGGCCCTTGCGATGAGGCTTCTTGGCCTTGGCCTTGGTCCTGCTCTTGGCCGCGGCCTGGGCCTGGCCTTCGACCTTGGGCTTGGCAGCCGACTTCTTCTTGGCAGCAGCGGCCTTGGCCTTCTTGACCTTGGCTTCCACCGCAGCGGCGCCTTCGGCAGCAGCACCCTGCGCCTGACGCTTCGCCGGAGCGGTACGCGCCTTGGCCGTGGCACTGGCCTTGCCCTTGGCAGTCTTGCCCTGAGCCGTGGTCTGGCCCTGGGCGCCGGCCTTGTCCTGACCGCCGGACTTGCCCTTGGCCGGGGGCTTGCCGCCCTCGACCTTGGCTTCCGCCAGCAACGCCTGCTTCACCGCGCGACTGCGCTTGACGTCGGTGTTGCCCAGCAGCTTGTCGGCCTGCTCCAGCAGTTCCGGCGACACCGAGGTGGCCGGCGCTTCCGGCGTCGGGGCGACGGCCTGGTCTTCAGCCGGGGCTTCGCGGCGGCGACCGCGATTGTCACGCTTGCGGCGTGGCTCGCGCTCTTCACGCACCCGTGGTGCGCCCGCACTGGCCGGCAGCACGAAATCGATCTTGCGCTCGTCCAGGTCGACGCGCGCCACCACCACCTCGAGGGGATCGCCCAGGCGATAGCTGCGCCCGCTGCGCTCGCCGGAAAGACGGTGATGGACGCTGTCGAAGTGGTAGTAGTCGTCCGGCAGCGCGGTGACGTGCACCAGGCCCTCGACGAAGACCTCGGACAGCTCGACGAACAGGCCGAAGCCGGTCACCGCGGTGATGACGCCGGCATAGGTCTCGCCGACGCGATCCTTCATGAACTCGCACTTGAGCCAATTGGAGACGTCACGGGTGGCTTCGTCGGCGCGGCGCTCGGTCATGGAGCACTGCTCGCCGAGCTGATCCAGACGCAGTTCGTCGTAGGGATAGATCCGTGCCTTGGCCATGCTCGTCGCGCCTGCGCGCTTGACGTGCTTGGTCTCCAGCTTGGAGCGGATCACGCTGCGAATGGCGCGATGGATCAACAGGTCCGGATAACGGCGGATCGGCGAGGTGAAGTGGGTATAGGCCTCGTAGTTGAGACCGAAGTGCCCGTTGTTGTCCGGACTGTAGACCGCCTGGCTCAAGGATCTCAGCATGACGGTCTGGATCAGGCGGAAGTCCGGGCGCTCGCGGATCTGCTGCAGCAGCGCCTGATAGTCCGAGGGCACCGGACTGGCCTTGCCCTTGGTCAGCGACAGGCCCATCTCACCGAGGAACTGGCGCAGGTTGGTCTGCTTTTCCAGGGGCGGCGCGTCGTGTACCCGATACAGAGCGGGAATCTTGTGCTTCTCGAGGAACTTGGCGGTGGCCACGTTGGCGCACAGCATGCACTCCTCGATCAGCTTGTGGGCATCGTTGCGCTGGGTCGGGCGGATTTCCGAGATCTTGCGGTCGGCGCCGAAGACGATGCGCGTCTCCTGGGTCTCGAAATCGATGGCACCGCGCACGTGGCGCGCGGCCAGCAGCACCTTGTACAGCCCATAGAGCTGCTCGAGATGCGGCACCACGGCGCCCAGCTGCTTGCGCAACTGCTTGCCTTCGACCGACTTGGGCTGCTCCAGCACCGCGGAGACCTTGTTGTAGGTCAGCCGCGCATGGGAATGGATGACCGCTTCGTAGAACTGGTAGCCGGTCATGCGGCCGGAGGCGGCGATGGTCATCTCGCAGACCATGGCCAGGCGATCGACCTGGGGATTCAGCGAGCAGAGGCCGTTGGACAGGGCCTCCGGCAGCATGGGAATGACCCGCTCGGGGAAATACACCGAGTTGCCGCGCTTCTCCGCCTCCGCGTCCAGCGCCGAGCCGACCTTGACGTAGTGGGAGACGTCGGCGATGGCGACATAGAGGCGCCAGCCACCGGACTTCTTGGGCTCGGCATAGACGGCGTCGTCGAAGTCGCGGGCGTCTTCGCCGTCGATGGTGACGAAGGGCAGCTGGCGCAGGTCGATGCGCTTCTGCTTGTCCTTCTCCTCCACCTCGGGCTTGAGCTTGGCGGCCTCCTTCTCGACGGCCTTGGGCCACTCGTTGGGGATGTCGTAGCTGCGCAGCGCGACTTCGATCTCCATGCCCGGCGCCATGTAGTCGCCGAGGATCTCGATCACCTCGCCCTGGGCCTGGCGGAAGGTGGTGGGCCATTCGTCGATGCGCACCTGCACGAACTGACCATGGGCGGCACCACCGTGCTTGCCCTCGGGCACCAGCACTTGCTGACCGATCTTGGGATTGTCCGGCACCACGTAGGCCAGCCCGCTCTCCTGGAAGAAGCGACCGACCAGGGACTCGTGGGCCCGGTTGACCACTTCCACCAGTCCGCCTTCACGGCGACCGCGGCGATCATGGCCGGCGACCCGCGCCAGGGCGATGTCGCCATCGAACACCAGGCGCATCTGCGCCGGGCTGAGGAAGAGATCGTCGCTGCCGTCGTCGGGGATCAGGAAGCCGAAGCCGTCCCGGTGACCGGCGATGCGACCCCGCACCAGGTCCAGCTTGTCGATGGGCGCATAGGCGCCACGACGGGTGTAGATCACCTGACCGTCGCGCTCCATGGCGCGCATGCGGCGTCGCAGGGCTTCGAGCTGGTCTTCGGTGACGAGGCCGAATTCCTCGGCGAGCTGCGGCCGAGTGGCCGGAGCGCCGCGGTCGGCGAGGTGAGCCAGAATGAGTTCGCGACTCGGAATGGGGTTATCGTACTTTTCCGCTTCCCGGGCGGCCTCGGGATCGAGGGATTGCCAATCGGCCATCAGTCTGGGGTTACCTTCTATGTCGATGTACGGTAGGAGATGCCATGAAGCCTATTGAAACGTGAAAACCGCGCAATAGTTAGTCTGGCATGCTCAATAAAAATATTTTTCACAGCAGGGGTTTACAAGCAAACGACCCCTGAGTAAAGTGCCGCCCCACGACGCCGTGAGCAGTTGCGACGTCGGAGCCGATGAGCGATCATCGCATTGAGTGCCCAGGTGGCGGAATTGGTAGACGCACTAGGTTCAGGTCCTAGCGGTGGCAACACCGTGGAAGTTCGAGTCTTCTCCTGGGCACCACTCATTATAGTCGATCGATTTGCAGATCGGTCGACGAAAAGCCGGCGCTAGCTGGTTTTTTAATCCCGAACCCCGCAAGGGCGACGGGAAGCGGCCAGAAGTCGCACTGCAGGCCCAGGTGGCGGAATTGGTAGACGCACTAGGTTCAGGTCCTAGCGGTGGCAACACCGTGGAAGTTCGAGTCTTCTCCTGGGCACCAATACCAAGCGGACGATCCCTGATCGGACGCACTGAAAAAACCGGCTTCGGCCGGTTTTTTCTTGCCTGCGAAAAAGCGCAGCCCGGGGGCTACGCCTTGAATTGCCCCAGGCTGCCACGCAGCTGCGCGGCCAGCTCCGCCAGGGTACGCCCTCCGCGCGCGGTGGCCGCCATCGACTCGGCGGCCTTCAGGGCTTCGCCATGGATCACCTCGACGCGCAGGCGCACGGCCGCGGCGCCCTCGGCCTGGCGACGAGCCGCCTGGGCCGCGGTGCTCATGCTGGCATGCACCTGATCCACCGCCAGGTGGACGTCCTGCTGGATCCGATTGCTGTCGCGCAGGACGGCCAGTCCGCTGCTCGCCTGCTGGCGCGCCTCGCCGATGGCCGCCACCGCTTCGCGGGCACCCTCCTGCAATCCCGCGATATGGGTGCGGATGCTGCCGGTGGATTCCTGGGTCTTGCTGGCGAGGGCGCGCACCTCGTCGGCGACCACCGCGAAACCGCGGCCACTCTCGCCGGCACGCGCGGCCTCGATGGCGGCATTGAGCGCCAGCAGGTTGGTCTGCTCGGCGATCCCCCGGATCACGTCCAGCACCACCTCGATCTGCTCGCTCTGGGCCGCCAGCCGCTCGATCACCTGGGCGCCGGACTCGACCTGGGTCACCAGGCCTTCGATGCCCTGGGCCACCTGGCTGGCGATCCGGGCGTTGCTCTGGGTGGAGCTGCGAATGGCTTCCACCTGCTGCAGAGCGCCCTGCATGGCGGCGCTTTCACCCTCGGCTTCCGCGGCGATACCGGACAGGGCCTCCAGGCTACGGGCCACCTCTTCGCGCTGCCGCTGCGCCGCGGCCTCGGCGGTGGCACTGCTGCCAGCCAGGCCACGGATCTCCTCGCCGGTGCGCGCGGCGACGCCATGGGCCTCGCTCACCAAGGGCTGCAACTTGGCGATGAAACGGTCGACCGCCCCGCCCAGCGCCTGGATCTCGTCGCCCTGCCCCAACTGCAGCCGCCGGGTGAGGTCCCCCTCCCCCGCCGCCAGGTCGTCCAGCGCCCGTTGCAGCAGGCCGATCCGGCGCAGCACGCGCCGCCCCAGCACCAGGGCCACCGCCAGCACCATCAGCACCCCGACCACGATCAGCCCCAGGGCGATCTGCC
>CAUQPA010000401.1:0-4682 GCA_963519325.1 uncultured Pseudomonas sp.
CCGATCTGGGTAGCTCAATTTTGTCGTATGCATACGACAAAACGGTCCGGTGCTCCCCGGCGCCGGCCGCTTCCACGCGGGACGCCCGGGGCTTGTCGTATGCATACGACAAAATCGACGAGGCTTCGGACCTGCGCTTGGCGCCCAATCTGGATGGTTCGGACTTGTCGTATGCATACGACAAAATGGTCCGGCGCACCGCTGAGCTGACCGCTTCCACTCTGGGCGCTCGGCATTTGTCGTATGCATACGACAAGATCGCCATCGCCTCTGACCTGCGCCAGGTGCCTGATCTGGTTGCTTCAGTTTTGTCGTATGCATACGACAAATCGGTCCGGTGCTCCCCGGCGCCGGCCGCTTCCACCCTGGACGTTCAGGATTTGTCGTATGCATACGACAAGATGGCCGGTTCCTCGGCCCGGCACCTGGTGCCCGATCTAGGTAGCTCGATTTTGTCGTATGCATACGACAAACCGGTCCTGCGCTCTGCAGAGCTGGCCGCTTCCACCCTGGACGTTCAGGATTTGTCGTATGCATACAACAAAATGGCCGGTGCCTCGGCCCGGCACCTGGTGCCCGATCTAGGTAGCTCGATTTTGTCGTATGCATACGACAAACCGGTCCTGCGCTCTGCAGAGCTGGCCGCTTCCACCCTGGACGTTCAGGATTTGTCGTATGCATACAACAAAATGGCCGGTGCCTCGGCCCGGCACCTGGTGCCCGATCTAGGTAGCTCGATTTTGTCGTATGCATACGACAAACCGGTCCTGCGCTCCGCTGAGCTGGCCGCTTCCACCGTGGACGTTCACGATTTGTCGTATGCATACAACGAGATGGCCGGGGCCTCGGCCAGGCACCTGGTGCCCGATCTAGGTAGCTCGATTTTGTCGTATGCATACGACAAACCGGTCCTGCGCTCCGCTGAGCTGGCCGCTTCCACCGTGGACGTTCACGATTTGTCGTATGCATACAACGAGATGGCCGGGGCCTCGGCCAGGCACCTGGTGCCCGATCTAGGTAGCTCGATTTTGTCGTATGCATACGACAAACCGGTCCTGCGCTCCGCTGAGCTGGCCGCTTCCACTTTGGACGTTCAGGATTTGTCGTATGCATACGACAAGATGGCCGGTGCCTCGGCCCGGTACCTGGTGCCCGATCTGGGTAGCTCAATTTTGTCGTATGCATACGACAAAACGGTCCGGTGCTCTCCGGCGCCGGCCGCTTCCACTCTGGACGTTCAGGATTTGTCGTATGCATACGACAAGATCGCCATCGCCTCAGACCTGCGCCAGGTGCCCGATCTGGCCTCTTCGGCTTTGTCGTATGCATACGACAAAACGGTCCGGCGCTCTGCTGTGCAGGCCGCCTCCACCCTGGTCGCTCAGGATTTGTCGTATGCATACGACAAATTGGATGACCCCATTTATAGCTTCTGGGCCAACCGGCGATTAGCGCCGACCACGATTGGCCTCCCTCGCCAATCAGTAGGCTATGAGTCCGCTCCGCCTGATACAGGCCCTCCACCACCACCTCACATAGACCGGCGCCGCCAAATCGGTAGGACGCCCAAGAAACCCGCCACTAGGCGGGTTTTTTTATGCCTAGGAAAAACACGATGACCACCCTATGCACTGTGAACGACCTCTACCATCACAGCAGATCGAAGCCCTTCACTATGATTCCCGTCACCTACCTGAGGCATCTCCAGCGCGTCGCTGAGATCGGCCTTGATAGCTTCGGAATGTGGCTCTCGCTTTACGATCTCTGCAGCAGCAATCCGAACATGGAGCGGGAGATCAGCTGGTCTTTCCTCGCGAAGCGTTTTGGGTTTTCAGAGAACACGGCCAAGCGCTTGTGCAAGCGACTGGTCGAGCGGGGGCTGCTTGAGGTCGTGGTACGAAGAGCAGAGAACGGCATGAGTCTGCCGAACGTCTTCCGCATTAGGCTCAGCGAAGTGATCCTGGCCAAGCTGAACGTCAGCTGCCCTGATCGAAAGCAGCGCGAAGCTGCGCTCGAAGGGTTAGTCGAGACCCTCGAGACCAGCGGGAGAAGTAACCAGGTAGAAGGGGAGATCGGTGTGAAGCCGACGGGTATTCGTCAACCGGACATGCCGAAGTCCACTGCCTCTACCCAAGGTGAGCTATCGGCTTCTGAAGGGCATTCAGATCAAATGGCAGTAACGGTGGAAGCGCACGGTGACGGGATATCCACCAGTGGTGACGTAGAAAGCCTTTGCGGAGACGTAAAACAGGCGTGCGACACGGAGGTAGATGCTGCAATGGTCATCCAGGCATCAGCTCAGAGAGAAGGCCGTTCACTCACTGCCATCGAGCGGCTTGCCCTCAGAAGCATCGGCACGAAACCGAAAGCGCCCGACGTGCCGAGCCGACTACGTATGAACCACGATGCCCCTCGCGAAGCCGGTAATCAGGTGCCCGCGGCAGGGGGGCCAAATCTTAAAAGAGGGGGGACCAGAATTGCCCCCCAAGAAATAACTCTTCCGAGAGAAAAAACACAAAACGCGTCGTGGCTTTTTTCAATCATGGAAAAGCTTGTGAAGAGCGGCGTCGCCAGCGATCGCCTACCTCAGTTGGCCAAGGAGGTTTTTCAAAGCCTGCAGAATGGCGCGCTGGCCAAGCACCCAACAGCTAAAGCTATCAACATTGCTGCGAAGCTTATCAGGCAGGGCACGTGGACGACGCCAAGACTTCACCACCCGGCGATGCCAGCCTGATGGCCACGAAGCGATCACTGCACGCCTGGGTATTGGGCAGGGCGGGTGAACACTCAGCGTCGCGATCAGAACTCGAACGCGATCTGCGATGCAGCCGGGTGAATCAGGTGAACGGGTGCATCCACGATCTGATCGGGCTTGGCCGCGTACAGCTCCGCATAACGAGCCCTGACCTCAGAGCCGGTGGTACACGCTACGTCGAGCTTCAACGATCGCGCGACGGTCAGCCGCACGCCTGCGAGCAGTTCAGCTTCATGTGCGGTTGGGATACAGGTGGGCCATCCAGAGACGTAGTGGAGATGCCGAGGGATCGTCGCCTCCGCAGATTCGCGTATGCGGCATACCTCTTTCGCATTACGGATCCGCGCCAATGCCTTGTGGTCGAGCAAATGAGGGGCGATGTCGCCCAGCCAGGCGCCGGACTGAAACGAGAACGAAGACCTCGCTTCAAGGGCAACCATCCTGCGATAGGTATCCTGGTTGCTCGCGCAGGCGGCGGAAGCGATCAAATCAGGCTTGGAGGCCATGATGCAGAACGAGCAGCTCACTCGGCTCATGCCGTAACGCGTGTAGGCCTCGTGCAGCTCTCGGCCGTGGCCGGCAATCTCGCCCAGTACCTCAGGCAGCGTCCATTCGATGATCGAATTCCACACCAAGCCTTGCAGGCCGCGCCGGCTAAGTCGGGTGTCTACCTTGGATACCGGCATCTTGCTGCGGCTGGAGCTTTCCTGGCGACGGATGCCGGTGACGTTGATGATGTCTTGTCCGGGAAAACGCTTCTTGAGGTAGCTGGCGATCACCGCGCTCTTGAGCTCCGAGGTGCAGAAGCGCATCGACGGTGTGCTCCAGGGCAGGATCAGCTTCACGCACGAAAGGTCAGCGTAGCGACGAACGTTGTTGTCCCAACGGCCCTCCCAACGCTCCATCATCCCGCCCGCCTCACGGCGTACGACGGCAAGCTCCCAGCCGATCGCACTGGCCAGTTCCTGGCACTTGGGGAGGCTCTGCTCCCACTCCACCGAGCCAAGATCGGCATGAATCAGCAGCCGGGGCCCACGGTGGCCAAGCTGGTCCAGGTAGGCAGCCGTTGCCAGTGCACAGGCGTCCGAGTCCTTGCCGCCGCTTACGCCGATGGCGACCACGGCATCACGGGAGAGGAGGGCGTCGATTTCAGCAGTTCGGGCGACGACAGACATGAGGAGATCCGCTATTGGAAGGACCTCTGCAGGATCTCCCAATCCCCAGGAATGCAACTTCTGCACGGCTTGCGTCCATGCGGGATCGTCCTTGCATTCTCAGGAAAGGTGCCAGGGTATCGGGGTACCCCTCATGGACCTGAGACGATGGATATCCGCTACGACGATTTCGTTGAGTTACTCGAGCACCTTGCGCACGCTCCGGAGAAAGACCTGCCGCCGATGAGCGTCGCGTCAGTTATCAAAAAAGTGCGCGGTACCGGCAATCCGCGGCTGCACTATGCCCGCGGCCACGTGACGGTCACCTTCCAGACGAAGTACGGGCCGTTGCAGATCGGTGAGGCCTGGGTGGCCTATCCAGGCCCGGATGACGACACGACCGAGTGGGAAGTGTTCATGGCGGTCGAGCTCGACGAGCAGACCTGGTCGTTCGGTGACACCCGTATTATCGACGAGCACGGCCTCCTGTCACCGATCGACGGGGGGAGTTGTGCATAGAGCTGATGGATGCGATCAGTTGGGTCGGCTGGGAACCCTATGTCGAAGCGACGCTCCCAGCGCGTGAGGCGAGCTGGAACGCGGTCAAAGACCAGTACCCTGACATCCGCGTCGACCCCTGGGGTGCAGGGTGGGGGAAGCCAGGCAAAAAGGGCAGGAAGAACCGAGGTGGAAAAGGCCGATCAGGCAGGAAATCCGGAACCGCGCGCCGAGGTGGCAAATAATGCGCAGTAGCAACCTGCAGACGATCGATG
>CAUQPA010000402.1:0-4678 GCA_963519325.1 uncultured Pseudomonas sp.
CTTCTGACCTGCTGGCGGACCCTGGCCTACCGACCTGCCCCGGAGGAGCGCTGCCCTTGTCGCACTGGACGTCCTACTACACCGCCACCGCGGGCGGCGGTCCGCGTGACACCCTGCTGCAGGCGCTGGCGCTGTGGCCAGGGCCGCCGGGGATCGCACTGGACCTGGGCTGCGGCACCGGGCGCGATACCCTGACGCTGCTGGAACGCGGCTGGCAGGTCCTGGCGGTGGACGCCGAGGCCGAAGCCCTGGCAGAACTCCGGCAGCGCGCGCCGGAATCCCTGCACGCCCAGCTGGAACTGCGGCAGGCCCGCTTCGAATCGCTGGCGCTGGCCCAGTATGAGCTGGTCAATTCCAGCTTCGCCCTGCCCTTCTGCCAGCCGACCCAGTTCCTCGACCTCTGGACGCGGATCACCGCGGCGACCCGCCCAGGAGGTCTCTTCTGCGGCCAGCTCTTCGGCGAGAAGGACAGCTGGGCGAGCAAGGGGGTGACCGTGGTAACGCCCGCCGACCTGCAGCGGCTGCTGCAGGACTGGGAGGTCCTGCAGCACCTCGAAGAGGAAGAAGACGGCCGGACCGCCGTCGGCCGGCCCAAGCACTGGCATATCCATCACCTGGTGCTGCGTCGGCGCTGAGCGCCCCGGGCCCGCTGCGCCCGGGCAGCAGGCTCGACTCCCCCGGGTGCAGAACCTAGACTGGACGCCTCGTCGTCCGGAGTCATTCATGAGTACCGATCAGATCCAAGGCCTCGTCGATTTCCTCTCCAGTTCCCCCACCCCCTTCCATGCCACCGCCAGCCTCGCCAGCCGCCTCGAAGCCGCCGGCTACCAGCGGCTGGACGAACGGGAAAGCTGGTCCGTGCAGCCCGGTGGGCGCTACTACGTCACTCGCAACGATTCCTCCCTGATCGCCGTGCGCCTCGGTGGCCAACCGCTGGAGCGCGGCCTGCGCCTGGTCGGCGCCCACACCGACAGCCCCTGCCTCAAGGTCAAGCCCCAGCCGGAGCTCTATCGCCAGGGCTTCTGGCAGCTCGGGGTGGAAGTCTACGGCGGCCTGCTGATGGCCCCCTGGTTCGACCGCGACCTCTCCCTGGCCGGGCGGGTGACCTTCCGCGTCGAGGGACGCGTGCAGAGCCGCCTGGTGGACTTCCGCAAGCCGCTGGCGATCATTCCCAACCTGGCCATCCACCTCAACCGCGAAGCCAACCAGGGCTGGGCCATCAATGCCCAGAACGAATTGCCGCCGATCCTGGCGCAGGTCCCCGCTGGCGAGCGTCGCGACTTCCGCGTGCTGCTGGCCGCGCGCCTGCAGCAGGAGCACGGCATCGGCAATGCCGAGGTACTGGATTTCGAGCTGAGCTTCTATGACGTCCAGCCCGCCGCCCTGGTCGGCCTGGACGACGACTTCATCGCCGCGGCCCGCCTGGACAACCTGCTGTCCTGCTACGCCGGCTTGCAAGCCCTGCTGGCCAGCGACGGCGACGAGAACGCCGTACTGGTCTGCACCGACCACGAGGAAGTGGGTTCCACCTCCTGCTGTGGCGCCGATGGCCCCTTCCTGGAGCAGGTGCTGCAGCGACTGCTGCCTGCCGGGGACGCCTACACCCGGACGATCCAGCGCTCCCTGCTGATCTCCGCGGACAACGCCCACGGCGTCCATCCCAACTATGCCGACAAGCACGACGGCAACCATGGCCCGCGGCTGAACGCCGGACCAGTGATCAAGGTGAACGCCAACCAGCGCTACGCCACCAGCAGCGAGACCGCGGCCTTCTTCCGCGATCTCTGCCAGCGCGAAGAGGTCCCGGTGCAGAGCTTCGTGGTGCGCAGCGACATGGGTTGCGGTTCCACCATCGGCCCGCTCACCGCCGGGCAGCTGGGCGTGCGCACCGTCGACATCGGCCTGCCGACCTTCGCCATGCACTCCATCCGCGAACTGGCCGGCAGCCACGACCTGGGCTATCTGATCAAGGTGCTGACGGCCTTCTACGCCAGCTCCGAGCTGCCGCTCTGAGCCCCGGCTAGTTAGGCACCTCGACCCTGACCTGGATGGCGTCATGCCGCCAGAATTCCAGGTCGCAGTCGATCAGCCGGCCCTGCTTGTCGTGATTGATGCGGGTGATGTGTAAGGCCGGGCTGCCCTGGGCCGCCCGCAGTGCCAGGGCAGCCTCCGGCAGCAAGGCCGTGGGCAGGATTTCGAAGCGCACCTCGCCGTAGCGGATGTCGTAGTGGTCGCGGTACAACTCGGTGAGGGACAGCTGCAGGTCATGCTCCAGCAGGCCGGGAAAATAGGCGGCATTGAGATAGTGCTCGACGTAGAGCACCAGCCGCCCATCGATGCGCCGGACCCGCCGGATCTGGTAGACGCTGGACAACGCCGGCAGCTCCAGCAGCCGGCACACCTCCGCCGAGGCCAGCATCTGCCGCGCCGCCAGCACCTCGGTGGCCGGGCGGCGCCCCTGGGCCTCCACCATGGCATGGAAGTGAGTCCGGGCCAGCGGGTTGTAGGCAACCCGCGGGGGTGCGACGAACCAGCCACGCCGCTCCTCGCGATAGATCAGCCCCAGGGCTTCCAGTTGCAACAGGGCGTCGCGCAGGGTGATCCGGGTAGTGGCGAAGAGTTCGCTCAGTTGTCGCTCGGAGGGCAACCTTTCCATGGCGGGTAGCAGGCCGTGGGCGATCTGCTCCTGCAGCGCCTGGCGGATGGCGCCGGCACCGGGCGCACTTCTTTGGACTAGACCAGTATCGGATTGGTGCACCCGGAACGCCTCCGCAAGGGTTTTGAATGAGACTAGGACGGCCAGATGACCGTCAGGTGACGACTGCAGTGCGCGTGCCACCGCAAGCGGCGGGCGCTTTGCCATCAAATCGTCATACCTGACTCCTAGATTGGCCTGTGTCTTGCTGAACTAGACCAAGCCCTCATAAGGATCGACAACCGATGAAACGTGTTCTCTTTGCTTTGATAGCCATAGCGGTCATTGCTGGCGGGTTCTTGTGGTGGGGTAAAAAAGGTGACGCCCCGTCGACCGTAACAAAGAGCGACGTAGCCGCTCCAGTGTCAGACGGTGAACTAAAGGCTATCGAAGCCGCCGCACGCAAGGAAGGCGAGGTGAACAGCGTCGGCATGCCCGATACCTGGGCGAACTGGAAAGGCACCTGGCAGGACCTGGCACAGAAGTACGGGCTCAAGCACCAGGATACCGACATGAGTTCGGCCCAGGAGATCGCCAAGTTCGCCGCCGAGGGCGAGAACGCCTCCGCTGACATCGGTGACGTGGGTGCTTCCTTCGGCCCCATCGCCGTGCAGAAGGGTGTTACCCAGCCCTACAAGCCTAGTACCTGGGACCAGGTACCGAGCTGGGCCAAGGACAGCGACGGCCACTGGGCGTTGGCCTACACCGGGACCATCGCCTTCATCGTCGACAAGCAGACGGTCAAGGACGTCCCCCATTCCTGGGCCGACCTGCTCAAGGGCACCTACAAGGTCACCATCGGCGACGTCAGCGCGGCCTCCCAGGCGGTGAGCGGCGTCCTGGCCGCGGCCTACGCCAACGGCGGCGACGAGAAGAACATCCAGCCGGCGCTGGACTTCTTCGCCAAGCTGGCCAAGCAGGGTCGACTGTCCTTCACCAATCCGGTGGTGGCCAACATCGAGAAGGGCGAAGTGGAAGTCGGGGTGGTCTGGGACTTCAACGCCCTGAACTATCGTGACCAGATCGACCGCTCGCGCTTCGAGGTGCTGATCCCGTCCGATGGCTCGGTGACCTCCGGCTACACCACCATCATCAACAAGTACGCCAAGCATCCCAATGCCGCCAAGTTGGCCCGCGAGTACATCTTCTCCGATGCCGGCCAGATCAACCTGGCCCAGGGCTATGCCCGGCCGATCCGCGCCGAGCACCTGACCCTGCCGGCCGAGGTGCAGGCCAAGCTGCTGCCCCAGGCGCAGTATGCCAAAGCTCGCCCCATCGCCGATGCCAAGGCCTGGGAAGAGACCTCCAAGCGCCTGCCGCGGCTGTGGCAGGAGCGCGTCCTGATCAACATGCAGCAGTGATGTCATGAAGGTCATCCTGGTCGTTCTGGACGGACTCGCCCTGAGAGTCGCCGAGCATGGGCTCGGCTTTCTCCAGGCCCTGTGCCTGGCCGGCCAGGGTCGCCTCTATCGCCTGGAGTGCGAGCTGCCCTCGCTCTCCCGCCCGCTCTACGAATGCCTGCTCACCAGCGTACCGCCGGTACGCAGTGGCATCGTCCACAACGGCGTGGATCGACTCTCCAACCAGACGAGTCTCTTCCATCTGGCCCGGGCCGCCGGGCTCACCACCGCGGCCGCCGCCTATCACTGGGTCAGCGAACTCTACAATCGCAGCCCCTTCGATCCGGCGCGCGACAGACACGTCAGCGATCCCGCCCTGCCGATCCAGCACGGGCACTTCTACTACGCCGATCACTATCCGGATTCCCACCTGTTCGACGATGCCGAGCACCTGCGCCTGGTCCATGCGCCGGACATCCTGCTGGTGCATCCGATGAACATCGACGACGCCGGCCACAAGCACGGCCTGTCCAGCCCGGAGTACCGCAATGCCGCGCGCCGTGCCGATGGCCTGCTGTCCCACTACCTGCCGGCCTGGCTGGACGGCGGCTGCCAGGTACTGGGGGCCGCCGACCGGGGCAGG
>CAUQPA010000403.1:0-4672 GCA_963519325.1 uncultured Pseudomonas sp.
GAGTGGCAGGGTCACGGTGAAGCGGCTGCCCAGGCCCAGCCCGGCACTGGCCGCGGTGATGTCGCCGCCCTGCAGCCGCGCCAGCTCGCGGGAGAGGGCGAGGCCGATGCCCAGGCCCGGCGAGCGCTCGGCCAGGCGCGGATCGATCTGGCCGAACATCTGGAACAGGGCCGCCAACTTGTCGGCGGCGATGCCGATACCGTTGTCGGCGATCTCTACCCGGACCTCGTCGTCTTCCTCTCGCACCGTCAGGGCGATCCGCCCGCCCGCCGGGGTGTAGCGCGCGGCGTTGCCCAGCAGGTTGAGGAAGATCTGCTCCAGGCGCAGCGGATCCGCGTACAGCCAGATCGGCGCCTCGGGCACCTGCAGCTCGAAGGCCTGCCCCTTGTCCTGCATCACGGTCAGCGCCGCGTCGGCGACGGCGTCGAGCACGGCCTGGAGCCTGACGAAGTCGTTGTGCAGGGTGATCCGGCCAAAGGTAATGCGGGAGATATCCAGGAGGTCATTGAGCAGGGCGCTCATGCGCTCCACCTGGCGGTCGATGGTCTGGCAACTGCGTCGCTGCTGCTCGAGGGTGGCCGCCGGTGCGGCGATCAGGGCCGCCGCATGGCGAATGGGTGCCAGCGGATTGCGCAACTCGTGGGCCAGGACGGCGAGGAATTCGTCCTTTTGCCGATCGGCGTCGCGCAGCAGCCGTTCCTGGCGCTTGCGCTCGCTGATATCCAGGAACCAGACCGCCACGTTGCCATCGAAGGGCGTCCCGCTGACCTCCAGCCACTGCGGGGTGCCGGCGAGGTCGGGACCCGGCAGCTCCAGGGACCAGGCCGCTGCGCCGTCGTGGTCCTGGCACAGCTGCAGGATGCGGCCGCTGGCCCAGGCGCGCCCGGCGGCCATAGGTCCCTCGTTCAGCCCCAGCGTGCGCGCGGCGATCGGGTTGAGATAGTCCCAGGCGAAGCCCCGCGCGGCCGAGGGTACGGCGATGCCGAAGCAGATCAGCGAGCTTTCCTGGGCCACGTGCAGGCGCCGTTGCGAGCGCAGCGCGGCGTCCTGGATGCGGGCGCGGTCGATCACCAGCACCGCCTTGGAGGCGCACAGATCGGCCAGGCGCTGCTCCCGCGGGGTAGGCTCGCGGGCTTCCGGCAACTGGATCGTCAAAGCACCGAGGGTGCCGTGCAGGGTGCTGTGCAGGGGCACGGCATGCAGGGCGGCGAAGCCTTCGCGCTGGCCGATGGCGGCCAGCGCAGAGAAGTCCGGGGAGGTCCCGAGGTCGCGAACCAGGACCCGGCCCTGGGTGCGAATGGCGAGGTCGCAGGCGCTTTCCTCGGGCCGCAGGGCAGCCAGCCGCTCGCGGGCCTCGGCCGAGAAACCGGCAGCGAAATACAGCTGTGGCCGTTTGTCGTCGTCCAGTAGCGACACGCAGCCGAAGGGCGTCTGGTGGAATCGGCAGAGGACCGCGAGGATTTCCTGCAGCTGTTGCGGCAGCGACGGCAGCTGCAACAGGCGATGGTTCAGCCGCTGAAGGATCTCCAGGTCGGCCACCTGCAGCCGCAGCTCTTCCTGGCTCTGCTGCAGGCCGTGCAGGTAGTCGTCGCGCTCCTCTTCGACCAGGCGCCGGGCGTCGGCCGCGGCCAGCAGCGCCTGGCCCACCTGCTGGATCTCCAGTACGTCGCTGTGCGGCAGGACCGGAGGCAGCCGCTGGCCGAAGGCCTCGGCGGCGTTCTGCAGCGCCTGGACCGGACGGCTGATACGCCGCGACAGCAGCAGGGCGACCGCCCAGGCGAGGATGACCGACAGCATCAGCCCGCCGCCATAGAGGGCGAAGGAACGGGTGGCCGCCGCCGAGACCTCTTCGGTGGGAATGGCGGTGGTCACCGTCCAGCCCGAGTCGGGCAGGCGGACGAAGGCCGTATAGACCTCATGGTCTTCCCGCGTCCGGGCCACGCCGACGCCTTCTTCGCCGGGTTGCGCCAGGATCCTGGCCAGTTCCGGCAGGGCTGGCTGGCCCAGGCTCTCGCTGTGCAGCGCGGTGCGCGCGATGCGCAGGCCATTGCGATCGAACACCGAGCCGACCCAGTTCTTCGGCAGGGTGCGGGTCATGCGCGCATCCCGGATGCTTTCCGGGGTCATCACCGCCGTCAGCACGAAACTCAGCTGGCCGTCGCCCAGTACCGGCACTCGTACCGGAAAGGCGAGCAAGCCAGACGGGCCGCGACCCAATTGCCCGATCACCGGCCGGTGCCGGGCGACCACCTCGGCGAAGCTGGCCGGCTCGGCCAGCGGTCCCCCGGGCGTCCGGTTGTGGCTGGAAATCCGCCGGACCACCTGGCCATCGGGGGCGGCCACCAGCACGGCGCGCCAGCCCGGTACCAGCGGCAATACGCGCTCGACCAGGGTGGCGAAGCCATCCAGGTTACCTGCCAGCAGCAGGGGCGACTCGGCGAGCGCCTGCAGGATGGTCACCGAGCGGCGCAATTCGATTTCGATGGTGGTGGCCGCCTGGCGGCTGGATTCCAGGGCGCGCTGTTCGGCCTCGCGCTGTTGTTGCTGTACCAGCAGCCAGAGACCGAGGCCGGCGACCAATGCCAGGGGCACGATCCCGGCGAAGGCGATCGCCAGCAGACGGTTGCGCAGGGGGACCAGACGAGCAGGGCGATTCATCGACGGCGACATGTCGGCTTCAAGGGCTTAGAGGCGCCCATTCTAGCCTCAATCCACCTGGTGTTTTGCCAGGGCCGGCACTCTGTTACAGAACCCTCTCATCACCCTGGAGGCCGCGCCAGCTCTGGGTTGCGGCTTGAAACGGAGCGGCCGTTCATCGGCGATGAGCGGATATTCAGCCAGCGCCGGGGCCGCCGACGAAAGAGCTGAACACGTTGTTCACTGCCCCCGGAGTTGCTCCATGCGTACCCTGAAATTGCCGGCCCGCTCGGCCCTTTGTTTCGCCACCATCACCCTGCTGCTACTGGTGCTCGCCGTCACCTCCGCCGTGGGGCTCAATTCGCTGTACCGAGCCGAACGGGATGTCGAGACCAACTGGATGGCCAGCATCGCGCAAACCGCGAAGATGGATACCCGCGTGCTCAGGTTGCGCTTGGAGACCTTTCGCCTGGTCGCAACCGACGACCCGCAGCTGAAGGAAACTACCACCACCGCCATCGGCCAGGTGCGCCGCGAGCTGCAGAAGGACGTGGCCGATTACAAGGCGCTGATCGCCTCGCCGGAAGAGCAACGGCTGGCCGATGCCGTCGATGCCGGTGTCAAGGCCTACGACGGCCGCATGGACGAGATCCTCACCATCGCCCGGACGCGGCCGAATCTGGAAGGGATAGCCTACGTCAACACGCACATCCGCCCGCTCGCCAACGATCTGCAGGAAAGGATCGTCGCCCTGGGCGCCTACAACGAGCGCGGCGCCAAGCAGGCCGGCCATCTCGCCGGACAAACCTATGGCAGAAGCCTCTGGCTGCTGGGCGTGATCTCGGCGCTGGCCGTCGTGCTGACCGTGGTCCTCGCCGTGCTCTATACCCGCAGCATCCTCCAGCCCCTGCGCCAGGTGCTAGGGATCAACCAGCGCATCGCCGAGGGTGACCTGCGGGTCGCGGCCCAGGCGACCGGGCGCGACGAGATGGCCGAGCTGATGCGCACCACCGTGCAGATGCAGCAGACCCTGCGCGACACCGTCAGCCACATCGGCGAGGCCTCGACGCAGCTGGCCTCAGCCGCCGAGGAGATGAATGCCGTGACCGAAGAAGCCAGCCGCGGCCTGCAACGGCAGAACGGCGAGGTGGAACAGGCGGCCACCGCGGTCAACGAAATGACCGCGGCCGTCGAGGAAGTGGCGCGCAACGCCGCCTCGGCGTCGGCCTCGGCGCAGCAATCGGAACAGTCCACCGGCGTCGGCACCGCCCGGGTCACCGAAACCGTGAAGGCCATCCATGGCCTGACCGATACCGTTTCCCGGACCAGCGAGCAGATCGTCGACCTGGCGCAGCAGGCCCAGGGCATCGCGACCGTGGTCGACGTGATCCGCGGGATCGCCGAGCAGACCAACCTGCTGGCGCTGAACGCGGCCATCGAAGCGGCCCGCGCGGGCGAGCAGGGGCGTGGCTTCGCCGTGGTGGCCGATGAGGTGCGGGCGCTGGCTCATCGCACCCAGGAATCCACCCGGGAAATCGAGCAGATGATCGGCGGCATCCAGAGCGGCTCGGAAGGCGCGGTGCAGGCCATGCAGCGTAGCCGCGAGGAGGCGACCGCCACCCTGAGGATCGCCAACGAAGCCGGCGCGGCGCTGGAAGACATCGCCCGCTCCATCACCGCGATCAACGAGCGCAATTTCCTCATCGCCACCGCCTCGGAAGAACAGGCCCAGGTCGCCCGCTCGGTGGACCAGAACCTGGTGAGCATCCGTGACCTGTCGATCCAGACCTCGGCGGGCGCTCACCAGACCGCCGCGGCGGCCCATGAGGTATCCCGCCTGGCCGTGGACATGCACCGCCTGGTCGGCCGCTTCTCGGTCTGATCCGGCGCGAGCGAAGGCCCTGTCGGCGCGCGTCGTCGGCAGGGCCTTTGCACATGGCGAGGGCATGGCTGCTGTTGGTCGCCGGCGGGGAACCTCGTCGCGGGGCTAGGGAGTCTTCACTGGCAGCTTCCAAGGAGAACCGGCCATGTACCT
>CAUQPA010000404.1:0-4661 GCA_963519325.1 uncultured Pseudomonas sp.
GGACGTGGTCGCCCTGAGCGGCTTCTACCAGCGGGTATTCGGCTTCCCGGAGATCGAGGCGATCCGTTCGCCGATCTTTCGTGGCCTGGACACCGGCAAGACCGCCATCGGCTTCAACGCGCCGGAGGCCTACGACCTGCTTGGCCTGGGCGACTTCGCCGGCAGCGAGGGCTGCCGCTTCCTGCTCAACCTGGAGGTGGACAGCCGCACCGAGGTGGACCTGCTGGTGCCGGTCGCCGAGGCCGCCGGTGCCCGCCTGGTGAAGGCGCCCTACGAGACCTACTACCACTGGTACCAGGCGGTGCTGCTGGACCCGGAAGGCAATGTGTTCCGTATCAACCACATGTTGTAGACAAGGCTAAGGACGAGACGATGCTGAGCAGATGGCTGGGAAGAGTGGCGTGCGTACTGGCACTGGCAGGGTTGGGCGCCGTGGCGCGGGCGGATGACGAGGGCTTCACCCTCAAGGGCGAGCCGAAGATCGCCATGCTGTATTTCACCGCCAAGAACGACGGCGGCTGGACCCAGGCCATGGACGAGGCGCGGGTGAAGATCGAGAAGGAACTGGGTATGAAGATCCAGTTCGTAGAGAACGTGCCGGAGACCGCCTCGGCCATCCGCCCGGCCGCCGAGCGCTTCATCAAGCGTGGCGCCAACATCGTCATCGGCACCGCCTTCGGCTATTCCGACACCTTCAAGCAACTGGCCGAGCAGTATCCCGAGGTGGCCTTCCTCAACGCCTCGGGCACCACCAATGGGCGCAACCTGGAATCCTTCTACGGCCGCACCTACGAGAGCCAGTACCTCTGCGGCATGGCCGCGGGCGCGGCGTCCAAGACCGGCAAGCTGGGCTTCGTCGCCGCCAATCCGTTCGGCGTGGTGAACTGGACCATCAACGCCTACGAGCTGGGCGCCCGGCAGATGAATCCCAACGCCACCCTGACGGTGATCTATACCGGCAGCTGGAACGATCCGGTAAAGGAACGCGCCGCCGCGGCGGCGCTGATCGACCAGGGCGCCGATGTCATCGGCCAGCACGTGGATACCCCGACGCCGCAGATCGTCGCCCAGGAGCGCGGCGTCTACGGTACTGGCCACCACCGCGACATGCGCCAGTTCGCGCCCAAGGCCACCCTCTGTTCCTCGGTGTGGGTCTGGGATCGCTTCCTGGTGCCGGAACTCAAGCGCGTCATCGCCGGCAATTGGAAACCCGCGCCCCATGGCGCCTTCGTCTCCATGGCCGACGGCGGTACCGATATCGCCGGCTTCGGCGATGGCGTGCCCAAGGCGGCCCAGGAAAAGATCCTCGCCGAGCGTGACGCCATCCTCAAGGGCAAGCAGATCTACGCCGGCCCCCTGAGCGACCGCGACGGCAAGGAGCGGGTCGCCGCCGGTCAGGTGCTGTCCGACCCGGCGCTGTGGCAGATGGATTGGTTCGTCCAGGGCGTGACGACGCAGAAGTAGCGGTTCACTCCTGCGTAGGGTGGAAAACCGCGCAGCGTTTTCCACGAAAGCGATGCCTGGATAGAGGGCGACCCGCATGAAAAGACACAACGCCCTGCACCTGCGCGGCGTCGGCAAGACCTTCGATGGCTTCCAGGCACTGCAGCAGGCAGATTTCCTGGTGCGCTGGGGCGAGGTGCATGCGCTGCTCGGCGAGAATGGCGCGGGCAAATCGACGCTGATGAACATCGCCGCCGGCCTCTATGCGCCCGAGACCGGCGAGCTGCTGGTGGACGACAACCCGGTGCGCCTGCGCGGCCCGGCGGACGCCGCGCGGTTGCGCATCGGCATGGTCCACCAGCACTTCAAGCTGGTGCGCCCCTTCAGCGTGGCCGAGAACGTCCTGCTCGGCCTGCCGGCGGGAGCGGGCAGTCATCGCCGGCGCCTGGCCGAGATCAGCGAGCGCATCCGCCAGCAGGCCGCCGCCCTGGGTTTCGCCATCCGCCCGGAGCAGCGGGTGGCGGAGCTGTCCATCGCCGAACAGCAACGGGTGGAGATCCTCAAGGTGCTGCTGGCCGGGGCGCGCATCCTCATCCTCGACGAACCCACCGCGGTGCTCACCGATGGCGAGGGCGAGCGGCTGCTGCAGACCCTGCGCGCCCTGGCGGCGGAGGGCGCAGCGGTGGTGCTGGTGACCCATCGCATGCAGGACGCCCTGACCTATGCCGATCGCCTCACGGTGATGCGCGGTGGCCGCACCCTGCGCAGCCTGGACCCCGCCGAGGTGTCGGTGGACGAACTGGTGCGCCTCACCGTGGGTGACGCCCAACCCCTGGCCGATACCCCCCGCAGTGCAGCCGGGACGCCGCTGCTGACGGTGCGTGGCGTGCGCACTCCCGAACGCGGCGGTCGGCGCGCCCTGGACGGCATCGACCTGCAACTGCACGCTGGCGAGATCTACGGTATCGCCGGCGTCGGCGGTAACGGCCAGGGCGAGCTGGCCGATGTGCTGATGGGCCTGCCACAGGCCTACGAGGGCGAGGTCCGGCTGGAGGGCTTTGGTGATCTGGCTGCCACCACCAGCGCCGGACGCCGCGACCTGCGTATCGCCGCCATTCCCGCCGACCGCTATGGCAGCGCCCTGGCCGGGTCCCTGTCGGTGGCCGACAACTTCGCCATCGGCGCGGTACACAGCGGTCGCTTCGGTGGTTTCGCCCGCCTGGATAGAAGCGCCCAGGAGGCGGCGACCCAGGCGGCGGTCGCCCAGTTCGATGTCCAAGGGGTGCGCTCGGTGCGGCAAAAGGCGGCGCTGCTGTCGGGCGGCAACGCCCAGAAGCTGGTGATCGCCCGAGAGTTCGGTCGGGAACCGCGACTGGTGCTGGCCCACAGCCCCAGCCGTGGCCTGGACGTACGCGCCGGCGCCGAGGTGCAGGCGCGGCTGCTGGCCGCCCGCGAGGCCGGCGCCGCGGTGTTGTTGATCAGCGAGGACCTCGACGAGGTGCTGGCCCTCGCCGACCGCATCGGGGTGATGAGCGCCGGGCGCCTCGTCGCCGAATTCCAGCGACCCGCCGATCGCCAGGCGATCGGCCATGCCATGGTGAATCATGCTTGAACCCCTGAGTGCTCCCTTGCCCGAGGTCCAGCCGAGACCGCGGCAACCGCTGTTCAGCCGCCGCTACACCCTGGAGATCCGCCAGCAACTGGCCTGGCCCTGGCAAGCCCTGATCCTCGGCCTGGCGTTACTACTGGGCCTGGGGCTGTCGGCCGCCATCCTGGTGCTGGCCGGGGTCCCCGCCGGCGAGTTGCTCAACGAATTCGTGGTCGCCACCCTGTTCGATGCCCAGAGCCTGCAGGCCACCCTGTTCCAGGCCGCGCCGGTGATCCTGGTGGGGCTGGCCGGCTGCCTGGCCTTTCGCGCGCGCTTCTGGAACCTGGGCCTGGAAGGCCAGATGATCTGGGGCGCCATCGGCGCCACGGCGATATCCCTGTTCGAGATCGGCCCGGAGGCCCTGCGCCTGCCGCTGATGCTGGTGGCGGCCCTGCTCGGCGGCCTGCTCTGGGCGCTGGCGCCCTTGCTGCTCAAGTTGCGCCTGGGGGTGAACGAGATCATCGCCTCGCTGATGCTCAACTACATAGCCGCCAACTTCCTGCTGCACCTGGTGTTCGGCCCCTGGAAGGACCCGCGCGACGCCTTTCCCTATTCGCCGCTGTTCCGCTCCTTCGAGCGGCTGCCCGAGTTACTGCCGGGGCTGAGCCTGGCGGTGCCCCTAGCGCTGTTGGTGGCGGTGTTGGCCTGGTGGTTCGTCGTCCTGAGCCGGGCCGGGCTCTACCTGAGATTCGTCGACGCCAATCCGCGGGTGGCTGGCGCCGTAGGCGTGCCGGTACGCGCCACCATCCTCGCCACGGTGCTGGCCTCCGGTGCCCTGGCCGGATTGGCCGGCTTCGTGGTGGCAGCGGGGCAGGAGGGGCGGCTGACCCAGTCCTTCTACCAGGGCTACGGCTTCTCCGGGATCCTCATCGCCTTCCTGGCGCGCAACAATCCGCTGGCCGCCGCCGTGGTGGCCTTCTTGGTGGCGACCCTGTTCGTCGCCGGACGCAACCTGCAGGTGTTCTACCAAATCCCCTTCGCCATGGTGCAGCTGATCCAGGCGCTGATCGTCATCTGCGTGGCGTCCTCGGATTTCTTCATCCGCCATCGGCTCAGACGCAGCCAGGGAGGTGCCGCTTGAACCTGCTCGCCAGCTGGCTGGGTAACGTCCCCGACTTCGCCGTGCCCTACGCCCTGGCGGCGCTGGGGCTGATCCTCACCGAGCGATCCGGGGTGCTGGCCCTGCATGCCGAGGGGCTGATGCTGGTCGGTGCCCTGTTCGGCGTAGGGGCGCAACTGGCCTTGGGCAATGCCGGCCTGGCGCTGCTGGCGGCCATGGGCGCGGCGGCGCTGGTCTCGCTGCTGTTCGCGGTCATGGTGATCTGGCTGCGCATCAACCAGGTGATCGCCGGCCTGACCCTGGTGTTTTTCTGCCAGGGCCTCACCGGCCTGCTCGGTACCCTCTGGGGCTGGACCAACCAGCCGGTGGCCGGCCTGCCGGCGCTGGCACTCTGGCCGCTGTCCGAGCTGCCGCTGGTGGGGCGGCTGTTCCAGCAGAACCTGCTGGTCTACCTGACCCCGCTGATCTTTCTTGCCGTCATCGCCTGGCTCGAGCGCACCACCCCCGGCC
>CAUQPA010000405.1:0-4657 GCA_963519325.1 uncultured Pseudomonas sp.
GCGCTGCCGCTCTTGCCGGACACCGCGCGATTGCCGTGCTTGGCCACCTTGCCACCCGCCGCCGCCACCACGAACACCGAGGCCGAGGAGACGTTGAAGATGTTGGCGCCGTCGCCGCCGGTGCCGACCACGTCGACCACATGGTCGAGGCTCGGCAGCACCACCGGGGTGGCCAGTTCGCGCATCACGCTCACCGCGCCGCAGATCTCGTCGATGGTCTCGCTCTTGATGCGCATGCCCATGAGGAAGGCACCGATCTGCGCCTCGTCGGCGCCGCCGGTCATGATCTGGCGCATCACCGCCTGCATCTCGGCCACATTGAGGTCGAGTTGCCCGCTGATGCGGTTCAGGGCCTGCTTGATGTCCATCTAGCGGTGCCCTCCCTGCTGCTGGAGAAAGTTGGCCAGCAGGTCGTGGCCGTGCTCGGTGAGGATGGACTCGGGATGGAACTGCACCCCCTCGATCATGAACTCGCGGTGCCGCAGGCCCATGATCTCGTCCATGCTGCCGTCCGGGTGCTGGGTCCAGGCGGTGATCTCCAGGCACTCGGGCAGGGTCTCGCGCTTGACCACCAGCGAGTGGTAGCGGGTCACGGTGAAGGGATTAGGCAGGCCGGCGAAGACGCCCTCGCCGTTGTGGTAGACCGGGCTGGTCTTGCCGTGCATCGGCTCGCGCGCCCGCACCACCTCGCCGCCGAAGGCCTGGCCCAGACTCTGGTGGCCGAGGCAGACGCCCAGCACCGGCAGCTTGCCGGCGAAGCGCTCCAGGGTGGCCAGGGAGATGCCCGCCTCGTTGGGCGTGCAGGGCCCGGGGGAGACGACGATGCGCTCCGGCGCCAGTGCCTCGATCGCCTCGACCGGGACCTCGTCGTTGCGTACCACCTTGACCTCGGCGCCCAGTTCGCCCAGGTACTGCACCAGGTTGTAGGTGAAGGAATCGTAGTTATCCAGCATCAGCAACATGGCAGGCTCCTCAGACGGACTGTTCGGCAAGGGCGACGGCGCGGAACATGGCGCGACGCTTGTTGAGGGTCTCTTCCCACTCCGCGGCCGGCTGGGAGTCGGCGACGATCCCGCCGCCCGCCTGGACGTGCAGTTCGCCATCCTTGATCACCGCGGTGCGGATGGCGATGGCGGTGTCCATGTTGCCGTTCCAGGCCAGGTAGCCCACGGCGCCGCCGTAGATGCCGCGCTTGACCGGTTCCAGTTCGTCGATGATCTCCATGGCACGGATCTTCGGCGCCCCGGACAGGGTGCCGGCCGGCAGGATGGCGCGCAGGGCGTCCATGGCGCTCAGCTCGGGCTTGAGCCGACCGGTGACGTTGCTGACGATGTGCATCACGTTGGAGTAGCGCTCGATGACCATCTTCTCGGTCAGGGTCACGCTGCCGGTGGCCGACACCCGGCCCACGTCGTTGCGGCCCAGGTCGATCAGCATCAGGTGCTCGGCCAGCTCCTTGGCATCGGCCAGGAGGTCACGCTCCAGCGCCAGGTCGGCTTCTTCGGTCGCACCGCGCGGACGGGTGCCGGCGATGGGGCGCACGGTGATCTCGCCATCCTCCACCCGCACCAGCACCTCGGGCGAACTGCCGACCACATGGAAGTCGCCGAAGTTGAAGAAGTACATGTAGGGCGTGGGATTGAAGCAGCGCAGCGCCCGGTAGAGATCGATGGGTGCCGCCTGGAAATCGATGGTCATGCGCTGCGAGGGCACCACCTGCATGCAGTCGCCGGCCAGGATGTAGTCCTTGATCCGCTCCACGGCGTTTTCATAGTCGGCGCGGCTGTAGCTGGAGCGAAACGCCGGCTCGCTACCGGTGCCCACCGCGGCGAAATCCAGGCCCAGGCGCGGGGCGATGGGCTGGCGAATGCGCTCGCGCAGTGCGGCCAAGCGGGCCTGGCCCTGTTCGTAAGCCTCGGGCTGGCTGGGATCGACGAGGACGATGCAGTGCAGCTTGCCGGCGAGGTTGTCGAAGACCACCACCTCGTCCGACACCATCAGCAGGATGTCCGGGGTACCCAGCGGATCGGGATTGGGACTGGCGCCCAGGCGCTTCTCCACGTAGCGCACGCAGTCATAGCCGAAGTATCCCACCAGGCCGCCATCGAATTTCGGCAGGTTGGGGACGACCGGCACGCGATAGCGCGCCTTGAAGGCCTCGACGAAGGCCAGCGGATCCTCGACGGTAGCGGCCTCGAGCTGTTGCTCGCCCTCGTGCACGGTGACCTGGTAACCGCGGGCGCGCAGCAGGGTCCGGCAGGGCAGGCCGATGATCGAGTAGCGGCCCCACTTCTCGCCGCCCTGCACCGACTCCAGCAGATAGGAGTTGGGGGCATCGGCCAGCTTGAGATAGAGGGACAGCGGAGTGTCGAAGTCGGCCAGGGTTTCGAAGGCCAGGGGAATGCGGTTATAGCCTTGAGCGGCCAGGCGCAGGAAGTCGTCGCGGGTCATGATCAGCCTCGTGGCGAGGAAAACGAAAGGTCGGGTGCACAGCGTGCCGGTCCGATACCGGCCAGGACGAAATCAGGCGCGCCAGCGCCAACGGGCCAGGGCCTTGATGACTTTCATCCATGCTCGCGAGGAGCCTGTGCGGGTGACCACCACGATGCGATCTCTTGCTCTTGGGGCGGGGTTGAAGGACCACGTTAGCCTAGCCGGCGCGGCATGGCAACCGGCCGGCCACTTCGGCGTGCTAGATGAACAGCTCGCGCAGATCGTCGACGACCAGATCCGGTGCTTCCTGCGCGATGGGCTCGCCATGGTTGTAGCCGTAGCTCAGGGCCACGCAGCCGACCCCCGCGGCGCGGGCAGCGCGGATGTCGTTGCGCGAGTCGCCGATGAACAGCGCCTGCGCGGCCGACACGCCGGCCTGCCGCATCACGTGCAGCAGGCCCGCCGGATCGGGCTTCTGCTGCGGCAGGGTATCGCCGCCGACGATCCAGTCGAATTCACCCAGGCCCATGTCGGCCAGCAGTGGCGCGACGAAGCGCTCCGGCTTGTTGGTGATCACCGCCAGGCGCACGCCCAGGGTGCGCAGCAGCGCCAGGCTGTCAAGCACGCCGGGATAGACCCGGGTCAGGGCGTGGCTGCCACCATAGAGTTCCATGAACAGCGCCAGGGCCTCGTCAGCGGCAGCATCGTCCACGGCGTCGTGCTGCATGTCATCGGCCAGGGCCCGGCGCACCAGCACCCGGGCGCCGTTGCCGATCCACAGCCGGACCTTGGCCAGGCCGGCTGGCGGGCGGCCCAGGCGGTCGAGCATGGCGTCCACCGCGGCCGCCAGGTCCGGCGCGGAATCCAGCAGGGTGCCATCGAGATCGAACATCACCAGGGCGGGGGGATGCCCTCCGCCGAGTCGCACCAGGGCACTCATACCGAACGGGCCTTGGCCAGCTCGGCGCGCATCGCCTGGATCACCGCGACGTAGTCCGGCTGGCCGAAGATGGCGGAACCGGCGACGAAGGTATCCGCCCCGGCGCGGGCGATCTCGCCGATGTTCTTGACGTTGACGCCGCCATCGATCTCCAGGCGGATCGGCCGGCCCGAGGCGTCGATCAGGGCGCGCGCCTCGCGCAGCTTGTCGAGGGTGCCGGGGATGAACTTCTGGCCGCCGAAGCCGGGGTTGACGCTCATCAGCAGCACCATGTCGATCTTGTCCATCACGTACTTGAGGGCATCCAGCGAGGTGGCCGGATTGAACACCAGGCCGGCGCGGCAGCCGCCATCCTTGATCAGTTGCAGCGAGCGGTCGATGTGCTCGGAGGCTTCCGGGTGGAAGGTGATGTCGGTGGCCCCGGCCTCGATGAAGTCGCCGATGATGCGATCCACCGGCTTGACCATCAGGTGCACGTCGATGGGCGCGGTCACCCCGTAGTTGCGCAGTGCCTTGCAGACCATGGGCCCGATGGTGAGGTTGGGCACATAGTGGTTGTCCATCACGTCGAAATGGACCATGTCGGCACCGGCGGCGAGGACCTTGTCGACCTCCTCGCCGAGACGGGCGAAATCGGCGGACAGGATCGAGGGGGCGATGGCGAAGGGTTGCATGGGGGATAGCCTCGGCGAAGGTTAAGGCGCTTATTGTAACGGAGATCCGCCCGCGGCTAGGGCGTTCCCACTGCCCCGACCGGGCGAACGGCGGTAGGCTCGCCGGGGTCAACCGTCCCCTTGCCGAGGATTCCGCCCGATGTCGTCTCCTGCCCGCTTGCCGCTCTGTCTCCTGCTGCTCGGCCTCGCCGCGCCGGTCCTGGCCGAAGAGGCGCCTACCCCGGCGCCGGAAGCGCCCACGGCTCCGGCGGCTGCCGTGGCACCGGCGCTGGAGCGCAGCCAGGAACAGCAGCAGGCGCTGATGCGGCAACTGCCCGCCGAGCAGCAGAAGACCCTGCAGGCCGGCGACGAGTCCTTTCTCGCCCTGCTGCTGCCGGCCGGGCGTGCCAAGGCGGCCGGGACGGTGGTGCTGGTCCCGGGCGATGGCGAGTCGGCCGACTGGCCCAACGTGGTGGCGCCCCTGCGCCAGGCGTTGCCCACCTACGGCTGGCAGACCATCAGCCTGAGCCTGCCCGATCCCTATGACCCCCTGGCGGCCATCACGCGTACCACCGCGCCGGCGGACACCGACGCCCAGGCCACCAGCGAGCAGACGCCCCCACCCGTGACC
>CAUQPA010000406.1:0-4651 GCA_963519325.1 uncultured Pseudomonas sp.
CCCTACAAGCAGAACTTCGGTCCCTTCCCTGGCGACATCCATCACGCGCCCTACCCCGATCCTTTCCGTGGCGTCGATACGCAGCAGGCGCTGGCCGGGCTGCGCGAAGTCTTCGCCACCCAGATCGCCCCCGACCAGGTCGCCGCGATTCTGATCGAACCGGTGCAGGGCGACGGCGGCTTTCGTCCGGCGCCCGTGGAGTTCCTCCAGGCGCTGCGCGCCCTCTGCGACCAGCACGGCATCGTGCTGATCGCCGACGAGATCCAGACCGGTTTCGGCCGTACCGGCAGTCTCTTCGCCTTCCAGCAGACCGGCGTCCAGCCGGATCTGGTGACGGTGGCCAAGAGCCTGGCCGGTGGCCTGCCGCTCTCCGGCGTGGTCGGCCGCGCGGCCATCATGGACGCGCCGCTGCCCGGCGGCCTCGGCGGCACCTATGGTGGCAACGCCCTGGCCTGCGCGGCGGCCCTGGCAGTGCTGGACATCTTCGCGGAAGAGGAGCTGGTCGCCCGCGGCGTGGCCCTCGGCGAGCAACTGCGCAGCGGGCTGCTCGCACTCCAGCAGCGCCATCCACGCATCGGCGAGGTGCGCGGTCGCGGCTTCATGCTGGCGGTCGAGCTGGTCGGTGCGGATGGTCACAGCCCCGACGCCGCCCTGGCCCAGCAGGTCATCGACGGTGCCCGCCAGGCCGGGCTGCTGGTGATCAAGTGCGGCGTCGAGCGCAACGTCATCCGCTTCCTGGCGCCCCTGGTCACCAGCGAAGCCCAGCTGGCCGAAGCCTTGCAGATGTTCGGCCAGGCTCTCGCCCAGGCCGGTGCCTGAGGTCGAACGTAACGCCGCCAGGCCAGGCCGTGGCGGCGCCGAGGGGAATCCGACCATGAGAATAACGCGTTACCAGGCCATAGGCTTTTCCTGCTACGGCACCCTCGTCGACCGCGAAGGGGGCATCCTCGAGGCCCTGCGCCCTCTTGTGGCGCAGGCCGGGCTCAGTACCCATCCCGATTGGCTGCTCGGCAGCTACCACCGGCTGGCCCGCGAACTGCGCGAAGCCGTGCCGGCCGCCAGCCAGAGCGGTCTGCACCTGCGCATCCACCAGCGCCTGGCGCAGGAGTTGCAGCAGGAGGAGGACCTGGAGGCCAGCGTGGCGTTTGGAAACGCCACGGCGAGCTGGCCGGTGTTCGAGGACGCGCCCGGGGCGCTGCAGTACCTGAGCAAGTTCTATCGGTTGGTGTTGCTCGCCTCGCCCGATGACGGCGAGGCGGCAGCGGTCACGGCGCGGTTGCCAGACGTCTTCGCCGCCGTGGTGCCCAACCGGGGCGGTGATCTGCGCGCGGCGCTGGACACCACCCTCGATACGCTCGGCCTGGCGCGCGAGGATCTGCTGCCGGTACGCGGCAGCGAACCGGACGACCCCTGGAACCCCCTGGTGGATTTTCCCCTGTGTACCTTGCGCCGTGATCGCTCGCGGCCCTGGAACCTTTCGCGGCAGGCCCTGGATGGCACGCGGTGCGAGTACGCGAGTCTCGCCGATCTGGTGCATGCGCATCAGACCGCCCTGCGTGCCTAGCCTGCCGTTCACGACTGCGAGGAACGACGATGGACGCCGCAACGAAACTGGACCGCATCGATATCAATATCCTGGTGCAACTGCAGAAGGACGGCCGGATGACCAACGTCAGCCTCGCCGAAGCCGTGGGCCTTTCCCCCAGCCCCTGCTTGCAGCGGGTGAAGCGGCTGGAGGCAGCCGGCTACATCAGCGGCTACGAGGCCCACGTCAACCTTGCCAAGATCGCCAACTCGGTGACGGTGTTCACCGAGGTCACCCTCTCCGACCACAAGCGCGCCGACTTCGTGAAGTTCGAATCCTTCATCCGCGGGGTCGACGAGATCCTCGAGTGCCACCTGATCAGTGGCGGCTACGACTACCTGCTGCGCTTCATGTGCAGCAGCATCGGCCACTACCAGGAGCTGATGGAATCAATCCTCGACCGCAACGTGGGCATCGAGAAGTACTTCAGCTACATCGTCATCAAGTCGCCGGTGGTGAAGAACGCCCTGCCGCTGCGCAGCCTGATCAAGGCGGGCTGAGCCAGCGCCGCCTATCTTCGGGCTGGCGCAGCGGCCAGTCCCGTCAGCGCAGGATGCAATAGAGCTTGCGCACCGTCTCCCGGCTGTCCCAGGCCATCGGGGCTTCCGCCGGCACCAGTACCGCCTCGCCCGCCCTGACCTGACAGGGCGCCTCCCCCTCGACCGTCAGGGTCACCGCGCCGGCATAGAGCAGCATCAGCTCGCAATGGGGATTGCTTACGGCCTTGCGCGTGTACGCCGTGCATTCCCACATTCCGATCCGCAGGGCGCCGCCACCGCTTTCGAACAGGTCGCAACCGGTAGCGCTGGGCTCGGGGCTCAGCAGCACGCTCGCCGGCGGCGGCGGCGAGGGTTCGCGCGGGGCCTCGGGATCCAGCAGCAGCGGCGCCGAGGGCATGGGGCCTGCGCTGGCACGGCTGGGAAAGGCCATGAACAGGCGGCGCAATTCGCCGCTGTGACGCCAGCGGCAACTCAGGCCGCGCGGCAGCACGAAGGCATCGCCGGCCTTGAGCTGCAAGGCCCCGCCGGCCCATTCGAGCTGCAACTCCCCGGCCTCGATGATGCTCACTTCCACCCAGGGATAGTCGTCCAGCTGGCAATCGGCGAAATGGCTGACGGCACTGCCCATGACATAGCCCAGTCGCCCATCGTGGAGGTGCAGGTCGCGCCCCGCCGGTAGCGGGTCGTCGTGCAGGGCATGCAGCGCCCAAGGGAGACGGCGGTCACTGGGCGGCTGGCAATAATGCAGCAGGGGCATGGCGAATCCTCGCGATCAGAGACGCGGCAGGCCTGCCGCGGACAGGGCCAGTATCGACCGCCGAGGCACCTGGGTTGTGGCGTTTCGGGCGGCAGGCAGCACAGAAGCTGCCGTTTTTCGAAGGTGCGGCGCAGTTTCCACCGCACCACCGATGATGGCGGCAGCAGCTGGAATTTCGGGACAAACTATCGCCCCGGTGCGCCATGCTTGGGCTTTGCCGGAGACTTCCTCATGACGTTGCTGTACAAGGCCGATCCCGTGCGGGGCCAGGCGTGGCGAAGCCTGTTCCAGGAGCGCGCGCCCGACATCGAATTTCGCCAATGGCCGGACGTGGGCAACCCCGCAGACATCCGCTACCTGGCCTGCTGGCAACCGCCTGCAGACCTGGCCACGGCCTTCCCGAATCTGGAGGTGCTGTTCGCCACCTCGGCCGGGATCGACCAATTCGACCTGAGCCTGCTACCCCCGGCGCTACCCATGGTGCGGATGCTCGATCCCGGCATCGTCGCCGGCATGGTGGAATATGCAACGCTCATGGTCCTGGCGCTGCATCGCCAGTTGCCGCTCTACCTCGACCAGCAAGGTGCGGGGCGCTGGCAGGAGCATGCCCTGGTGCCGGCGGCGAACAGACGCGTCGGGGTGCTCGGCCTCGGCCAGATCGGCCAGGCGGTGCTGGAGCGGCTCGCCACCTTCGGCTTCCAGCTCTCGGGCTGGTCACGCTCGCCCCGTGAGCTGCCCGGTGTGCGTTGCCATGCCGGCGCCGAGCAACTGCCGGCGTTCCTGGCCGACTGCGAGATCCTCATCTGCCTGCTGCCCTTGACCCAGGAAACTACAGGTATCCTCGATGCCCGGCTATTCGCCGCCCTGCCCCAGGGCGCCAGCCTGATCAACCTGGGTCGCGGCGCCCACCTGGTGGAGGCGGATCTGCTGGCGGCGCTGGACAGCGGCCAGCTGAGCCAGGCGGTGCTGGACGTGGTAGAACTAGAGCCTGCGGCTGCCAACCACCCCTTCTGGCAACATCCGCGGATCTGGCTGACGCCCCACGTGGGTGCCATGACGGTAGCGGAAACGGCCTTCACGGTGCTGCTGGAGAACATCCGTCGCCATCAGCGCGGTGAACCGATGCGGGGGTTGGTGGATCGGCAGCGGGGTTACTAGGCAGCGGTCGGGGTGGCCTAACTCAAGGCCACCCGCAGCCGCCCCAGCAAGGCATCACAGGCGTCGAGCTGGCTGACGTCGACATACTCGTCCGGCTTGTGCGCCTGGTCGATGCTGCCGGGGCCGCAGACCACCACGGGGGTGTCCAGCCGACTGGCGAAGAGCCCGCCTTCGGTGCCGAAGGCCACCTTGAGTTGCGCGGTGCCGGGCTCGACCAGGGTCTGCAGGAAACGCACCGCCTCGACGCTGGGATGGGTATCCAGGCCGGGATAGGCATTGACGGTCTCGATCTCGATGGCCGCCTTGGGGGACAGCTGGCGCGCTTCGCGGACCAGGCCATCCGCCGTCTCCTGCAGCGCGGCCACCAGGGCAGCGGGATCGTCGGCCGGCAGGTGGCGGATCTCGAAATCCAGGGTGCACTGATTGGGTACGATGTTCAGCGCCTTGCCGCCGTCGATGCGGCCGACATGCAGGGTGGTGTAGGGAATGTCGTAGGCGGCATCGCGCGCGCCCTCTTCCACCAGGCACCGCTGGCTGGCGCGCAGCGCGCCGACCAGGTCGCTGGCCAGGTGGATGGCATTCACATGCAGCGGTGCTTGCGACGAGTGCCCCTCCTGGCCATGGCAATGGGCGCGCAGTGCCGCCTTGCCC
>CAUQPA010000407.1:0-4648 GCA_963519325.1 uncultured Pseudomonas sp.
GTCATAGGTCGTCTGGACGTTTTGCAGGAAGCGCAAGCCTACCTCTTTCGCCAGTTTTGGCTGGTTGTAATGCTCCAGACCTTCCACGGCAACCCACTGCAGCGGTGCCCAGCCATTTGGTGCATCCCACTGCTGGCCGTTGTTCACGGTGGTGGTCACCAGACCGCCGGGCTTCAGCAGCTGCTTTTCAACTGCGCTGGCAGTGCTTTCAGCCTGCTTATCACTGGCGACCTGCAGATAGAGCGGGAACAGCGCGGCAGCCGTCAGCTGCGGATGAACCTGCTTTTTCTGCCAGTCATAGTCGGCATACCAGTTCTGTTTATTGTCCCACAGATAGCGGTTGATCGCCGCCTGGCGCTTCTCCGCGCGATCGGCGTACTGCTTCGCCAGATCGCTCTGCTTGTTCATCTGGTAGCCTTTCGACAGGGTCTGCTCCAGATGGAACAGCAGGCTGTTCAGGTCAACCGGCGCCAGCTGGGTGGTACGGATTGTCGACAGGTTGTGCGCGTCGGTAAACCAGCGTGAGCTGAAATCCCAGCCCGATGCGGCACCGGAACGCAGATCGCGATAAAGTTCAGCTTTATTGCGCTGCGGCGCTTTCTGCGCAGTAGCAATATCGTCCATCCAGGATTCGGTGCGTGGTACATCGCGCGCATCCCAGTAGCGGTTGAGCAGGGTGCCGTCTGCCAGCTTAATCACCCGCTTGCTGGCTGCGCCCGCCGCGACGTTATCGCTGTCGGCCATCCAGTAGTCGTACTCCTTTTGCAACTGCGGCAGGTAGTGGGTATAAGCTTTGCCGTCATCGTGCGTCGCCAGCAGGTCGACCATCAGGCTGAAGAACGGCGGCTGTGAACGGCTCAGGTAGTAGCTGCGGTTGCCGTTGGGGATGTGACCGTAGACGTCGATCTCATGGGCGAAGTTGTCCACCATGTCGCGTACCAGGTCGGTACGGCCATTCTTGGCCAGGCCGAGCATGGTGAAGTAGGAATCCCAGTAGTAGACCTCGCGGAAGCGGCCGCCCGGCACCACATAGGGCTTGGGCAGCGGCAGCAGGCTGCTGTAGGCCGGCACTTCCTCGTAATGGCGGGTCAGCACCGGCCAGAGATCCTTGATGTGGGTCGGCAGGTCGGCGCCGGCCTTGGGCGGTGCTGCCTTGATGGGGTCGGACTCTTCGAAATTGGCGCTGACGAAGGCCTTGAGGTCGAAGCCGGGCTGGTCGCGCTGGGCCAGGTAGTCGCGGCGAATGGCGGCCGGGTCGCGCTTGGGCAGCGCATCGACGAAGTGCTTCTGGTCGGTGAACAGCTTGCCCTGCTGCACGGCGGTGAACAGCTCGGGGTAGGCCCGGTCCGGCGGCACGACGCGTGCGCTGCTGGCGTCGCGCCAACTCCAGGAGGGGGTTTCCGGCTTGTCGCCGTCATGGGCGCAGGCGGCGAGAAAGGCGATGGACAGGGATAGGGCGAGCATCCGCGCGGGCGGCGCAGGTGGCAGGCGTTTCATGAAGCGCTCCTTTTCTTGTCGAGACGACAGCAGCCGCAAAGGACGTTGCGACACGAAAGGATCGACCCCCGACCGCCGCGACAGTTCGCCGCGGCGCATTCAGACGTCCGGGCGCAGACGCCTCACGCAGCGGGCCAGTTCTTCCAGGCCGAAGGGCTTGCTGATGAGCTCGACGCCCTCCTCGGCCAGTTCCGGCAAGCTCGCCGGATCGGCCTGGCCGGAGAGATAGAGCACCGGCAGACTGGGGGTGGTGGCCCGCGCCTGTTCGGCCAGTTGGCGGCCGTCCAGCCCGGAAAGACCCAGGCTGGTCACCAGCAGGTCGATGCGCAGGCTGCCCGAGGCGATGAGGGCGACGGCCGTGGTGCTGTCGCTCACGGCCAGGGGCGTGTAGCCCAGCTCGGCGAGGGCCTCGCTGATGATCACCCGGACCTCGCGTTCCTCCTCGACGATCAGCGCGCAATCGCCGGACACCTCGGGCAGCAGCTGGCCCTGGGGGGCGACCGTCACCACGGCGGTCTCCGGCTCGGCGAGCAGCCGAGGCAGATAGAGGCTGATACGGGTGCCCTCGCCCAGCACCGACTGGATTTCCACCTGGCCACCCGATTGCCGGACGAAGCCGTAGATCATCGACAGCCCCAGCCCGGTCCCGCGACCGCTCGGCTTGGTGGTGAAGAAGGGCTCGCAAGCGCGCTGGAGCGTCTCGGCATCCATCCCGGTACCGCTGTCGCAGACCTGGATCCGAATGAAATCGCCGGCCAGCGTCTCGCCGCCCAGGCCGATGCTCAGCGGACCGCTGACGTTCTCCACCCGAATGCTCAGCTCACCGCCCTCCGGCATGGCGTCGCGGGCGTTGATGGCTAGGTTGAGGATGGCGTTTTCCAGCTGGTGCGGATCGCAGTGCAGCAGCCAGAGGTCGTCGGCCAGCTGGACTTCCTTGCGGATCTTCTTGCCCAGGCTGTGGCGCAGCAGTTCGTGCATGCCCTGCACCAGTTGGCCGGCATCCACCGGCCGCGGCTCGAGCACCTGGCGCCGGGCGAAGGCCAGCAGGCGCTGGGTCAGGGCCGCGGCGTTCTCCGCGGAGCGGGTGGCGGTGTCCAGATAGCGCTCCAGTTCCTGGACGCGCCCCTGCTGGACCCGGCGCCGCATCAGGTCGAGGGAGCCGACGATGCCGGTGAGCAGGTTGTTGAAGTCGTGGGCGATGCCGCCGGTGAGCTGGCCGATGGCTTCCATCTTCTGCGCCTGGCGCAATTCCTCTTCCAGCGCGACCAGCTCCTGGCTGCGCGCCTCGATGCGCTCCTCGAGGTTGCGATTGAGTTCGTCCAGCGCCTCGCGCGCGCGGACGGTCTCGCTGACATCGCGGGAGATGGACAGGAAGCGCAGGGGTTGGCCGTCATCGCCGAGGATCGGCGTGACCACCACGTCCCACCAGCGGCGGGTACCCTTGGCGGTGGGGGCGAGGCCGGTGAAGCGGCCGATGCCGCCCTGGCGCGCCGCTTCGATCGCGCCCAGTACCTCGTGACGCTGCGCCTCGGGCCAGAGTTCGGCCCAGGGGCGGCCCTGGAAGGGAATGAAGTCGTCGATCTCCATGACCACCAGACCGCCCGGATTCATGTACTCCAGGCGGCCCTCGAGATCGATCAGCTTGATGCAGTCGACGCTGCAGACCATGACGCTGCGCTTAAAGGCCTCGCCCTGCCACAGCTCGGCCTCGTGCCGGCGCTGTGCGGTGACGTCGAGCAGCACGCCGCCATCGTCGCGGCGCTGGAACTGCAGGCAGCGCGCCTTGCCGTCCGCTCCATGGCGCCAGGCCTCCCAGACCGCGCCCGGAGCGGGCAGCAATCCCTCGGGCGGCGCGGTTCGGCTCTGCAAGCCGGCCAGCAGCTCGGCCAGCGGAAGGCCCCGGGCGAGCTCCTCGGCGTCCCGCTCCAGCATGGCCGCACAGACGGCATCCGCGCGCCATTCGGCGCGGCGGGGATCGTAGTCGAACAGGCCGACGGCAAGGAATTGGGACATGGTAGGTAGCGAGCCGGTTGGAGAAAAAGACATCACCGAGCGAAGGCGAGCGCGAAACCGGTCTAAGTTAACAGTTTCGGCGTATCGCTTGGCGCTGGGCTTCGACCTCCAGGCAAGAAAAAATGCTCACTCGGTCGCGCCTTGCGCCACCGCATAGCGCCGCTCCAGGCCACTGTGGCCCAGGCCGACGCCCTTGCGCACCTTGAGTTGCACGGGTATCCGCTCCTTGAGTGCCTCCACGTGGCTGATGATGCCGATGGTCTTGCCGCCGGCGTTGAGCTGGTCCAGGGCATCGAGGGCGACCTCCAGGGTCTCGCCGTCCAGGGTGCCGAAGCCTTCGTCGAGGAACAGCGAATCGATGCCGGTGCGCTGGCTGACCAGATCCGATAGCGCCAGGGCCAGTGCCAGGCTGACCAGGAAGCTCTCGCCCCCCGAGAGGGTACGGATGTCGCGCAGGGCATCGGCCTGCCAGGTGTCGAGGATCTGCAATTCCAGCTCGGCCGCCTGGCGCCGGATCAATCGGTAGCGACCGTGCAACCGCTGCAGTTGGCCGTTGGCCAGGTGCACCAGGTGATCCAAGGTCAGGCCCTGGGCGAACTTGCGGAACTTGGCGCCGTCCGCCGAACCGATCAGGCCATTGAGGTGCTGCCAGAGGTCGTGGTCGCGCTCCTGGGCGGCGATCTCGACCAGCAGCGCTTGCAGGCCGTCGCGACGACGTTCGTCTTCGCGCAGGGCGGCGCCGACCTCACCCTGGCGCTGGCCGAGGGTGCGCAATTCGGCGGTCCCGGCGGCCAGGTCGGCATCCAGCTCGGCGGCGCTGCGCTCGGTGAGGGGCTGGGCGCGCAAGGTGGCGTGACGCTCCTGGGCCGCCCCGGCGAGGGCACGGGCTTCGGTCAGGGCGGTATCGAGATCTGAGAGCGCGGCGCTCAGGGCGCTGCGCTCGGTTTCGTCCAACTGTGCTGCGCGCCAGGCGTCGCCATCGGCGAAGGCGCTGGCGGCCAGGGCCGCCGTCCAGCGCTCGCCCGCGTCGGTCACCGCCCGCGTCTCGCTCTCGAGGCGCGCCTGCAACGACTGCCGGGTGCCCTGCAAGGCCGCGCCCTGCTCGCGGCAGTCGTCCCAGGTCTGGGTGGCCTCGGCA
>CAUQPA010000408.1:0-4600 GCA_963519325.1 uncultured Pseudomonas sp.
CTTCGATCTCGGCGCTGCTGGCGGTGGGGCCGACCAGCATGCCGTAGCCACCGGAGCCATGGACCTCCTTGACCACCAGCTCGGGCAGGTTGGCCAGCACGTGGGAGAGTTCGTCCGGCTTGCGGCATTGCCAGGTGGGCACGTTGTAGAGGATCGGCTCCTCGCTGAGATAGAAGCGGATCATCTCCGGTACATAGGGGTAGATGGACTTGTCGTCGGCGACCCCGGTGCCGATGGCGTTGGCCAGGATGACGTTGCCGGCGCGATAGGCCGCCAGCAGGCCAGGCACGCCCAGCAGCGAATCAGGATTGAAGGCCAGCGGGTCGAGGAAGGCGTCGTCGAGCCGGCGGTAGATGACGTCGACCTTCTGGAAGCCCGAGGTGGTGCGCATGAACACCTGCTCGTCGCGGACCAGCAGGTCGGCTCCCTCCACCAGCTCCACGCCCATCTCCCGGGCGAGGAAGGCATGCTCGAAGTAGGCACTGTTGAAGCGGCCGGGGGTGAGCACGGCGACGGTGGGATTGTTGACCGGCGTGGAGCTGCGCAGGGTATCGAGCAGCAGGTTCGGGTAGTGGTCGATGGGGGCGATGCGCTCGAGAGTGAACAGCTCGGGGAACAGCCGCATCATCATCTTGCGGTTCTCGAGCATGTAGGACACCCCGCTCGGCGTACGCAGGTTGTCCTCGAGCACGTAGTAGGCACCGTCGCCATCCCGCACCAGGTCGACCCCGGCGATGTGGGCATAGATGCCGTTGGGCAGATCCAGCCCCTGCATCGCCAGCTGGTACTGGTCGTTGGCCAGCACCTGCTCGGCCGGAATGACCCCGGCCTTGATGATGCGCTGGTCGTGGTAGAGGTCGTCGAGAAAGAGGTTCAGCGCCTGAACGCGCTGGATGCAGCCACGCTCGATGATCTGCCATTCGCTGGCGGGAATCGCCCGCGGCAAGGCGTCGAAGGGAATCAGGCGCTCCGTGCCCTGCTCGTCCCCGTAGAGGGTGAAGGTGATGCCGGCGCGGTGGAACAACAGGTCGGCTTCGCGCCGCCGCTGGGCCAGGAGTTCAGGGGGTGTTTCACTCAGCCATTGGGCATAGCGACCATAATGCGGTCGGCATTGCGCCTGGACGTCATACATCTCGTTATACAGTTGGCGGCTCATGCCGATCTCCTTGTCACCCACGGTGCACCATCGCAAGCCTCGTGCCAGCGCCAGAGTCTTGAGAATCAAGCTCTTGCGCGAAGGCGAGGCACAGGATGCACCAAAGCCAGGCACCTGGACGTGCGCGTGCACCGCAACGTCTCCGTCATGAGGCTAAGACGGTGCGCTGCGCCGAAAGTGCGATGGTTGAGGGGGAGAGCCGTTAGCGAAGGTGAAAGCCGGTATTCCACTGGAATACCGGCCTGGGGATCATGCCGTCAGGCGGAACTGCGATTGACTTCCTGGGTGACGCCCCAGCCGTCCAGCTGGCCGCCGAGCGGGACCACCACGGCCTCGAGATCGCTCTCGAAGTCGTCGATGGTGGCGTGGGTGGCGAACATCACCTTGCTGACCTGCAGGTGCCAACCGCCCTCCTCGTGGGGGATCACCTGGGTATTCAGGGATTCGCCGTGAAACTGGTCCGCGGCGATGCGGGCCTTGCCTTCATCGGCGAAGATGGCGAAGAAATCGATCGGATGGAAGCGGGCGAAATCGAAGCCGCCCTCTTTCATCCGCTGCAGCAGGTTCAAGCTCACATCATCGGCAAACGACAAGGACATAGGACTTCCCTCCTCTGGTTCGGATGACTCGCTCGCTGGGCTGTCGCTACCGACGCCCAGCGAGTCGCGGCTGAAGACTCGAACGGTGCCGCGACCGCCAGGGCTTACGCCTTGCCGATGGCCTCCAGCACGTATCGAGGTAGAGCAAAGGCAGCGGCATGCAGCTCCGGGGTGTAGTAACGGGTCTGGATGCCTGTTTCACTGTAGCGCTTCGCCAGGGTTTCGGCACTCAGCCGACGCAAGGTAGTGTCCTTGCTGCCCCAGGCGAGGGTCATGACGCCCCCTATGTAGGTAGGCACCGCCGACAGGTAAAAGTGCCAGTCGGCGAACAGGCCCGCCATGCGGCTTGCGGTGGTCTTGACCTCTTCCAGTTGCAGGAAGGGGGTACCGTTCTGCGCCACCATCAGGCCGCCGTCGTTCAGGCAGCGGTGGCAGGCCTGGTAGAAGTTCTCCGAGAAGAGCACCTCGGCGGGCCCGATGGGATCGGTGGAATCGGAGATGATGACGTCGTAGCGCTCGCTCGTGTTGGCGACGAAGTTCATACCGTCGTCGATCACCAGGTTCAGGCGCGGGTCGTCGAAGGCGCCAGCGGAGTGGCCGGGGAAGAATTGCTTGCACATCTCCACCACCGAGCCGTCGATCTCGACCATGGTGATGTGTTCGACCCCCTGGTGCTTGGCCACCTCGCGGAGGATGCCGCCGTCGCCGCCGCCGATGATCAGCACCCGCTTGGGCGCCGGATGGGCCAGCAGGGGTACGTGGGTGAGCATCTCATGATAGATGAATTCATCGGCCTCGGTGGTCTGGATGACGCCATCCAGGGCCATGACCTTGCCCAGCACGGGATTCTCGAAGATCACCAGATGCTGATGCGCGGTGCGCACCTCATGGAGCATGCGCGCGACGGCGAAGCTCTGGCCGTAGCCAGTGTAGAGGGTTTCCAGGTAGTCGCTCATGTCGATCTCCGCAGGTGGCAGGCCGAGACAAGCAATGCCCGGCCAAAAGCCGGGCATTGTAAGAGCTGGATGTGACAGGCTCCAGCGTTGCGCTAGCCCTTGTGGGTCGGAGCAGTGGCCGAGCGATTGCCGCGTGGCCCGGCGGCAGCCCAGGCGATCAGGCCGATCACCGGCAGCACGACGATCAGGATCGTCCAGCCGATCTTGGCGTTGTTGGTGCTGTCACTGCGGATGACGTTGACGATGGCCCAGATGTCGAGCAGGAAGACGATGAAGCCCAGTACACCGCCGATGGTGGAATTGATCATGTCGCGACTCCCGTTACGAGGACACAGGTCTCGTCAATTGGGACTGGCGATGGCGGCGTCGAGTTCGGCCGGCTCGCTTGGCAGCGGCGCCGGCCGAGGGCGTTCAGAGTCAGGGCAAAGGCTCGCGAGCTAGAGACAAACAAGGCCTAGGCGGCCCCGCGAAAATAGCTGAGCAAGCGGTAAATGAGCATTCCGAAGCCATTTTTAACGCCGTTTGGCCGACGCGCAGCAGCCTTTGTCCTGGCTCTCAGGCGAAGCTGACCAGATCGATCTCGCCGAAGGAGGCAACGCAGGGATGATCGCCCAGCCGCCCCCCGGCGCGGACCAGGCCGCAGGTCGGCAAGCCCGCCTGGCGTGCGGCATCCAGCTCTTCCACCACGTCGGAGAGAAACAGCAGCTCCGCCGGCACATGGGTGGTGGCCGAGGCGATGCGCGCATAGGACTCGGCCTCGCGCTTGCCGCCGGTCAGGGTATCGAAATACCCGGAAAACAATGGCGTGAGATCGCCGTGCTCGGAACAGCCGAAGATCAGCTTCTGCGCCTGCACCGAGCCGGAGGAATAGACGTACAGCGGCAGGCCGGCCGCATGCCACTGGCGCAGCGCCTGGACCGCATCGGCATAGACGTGGCCCTTGAGCGTGCCCGCACGATAGCCCTCCTCCCATACCTGGCCCTGCAGGGCTTTGAGCGGGGTGGCCTTGCGGTCGGCGGCGATCCACTCCAGCAGGATGGCGATCACCCGCTCCACGTCGGCATCGAGCTCCCCGGCCTCAGCGCGCACCGCGTCGAGTTGCTCGGCCACCGCCGGCGTTCCGGCATGGGTCCGCACGAAGGCGGGCAGGTGCTCGCGGGCGTAGGGAAAGAGCACGTCGAAGACGAAACTCACGGCACTGGTGGTGCCCTCGATATCGGTGAGGATGCCCTTGATCGTCACGCCTCGACCTCCAGCCGCGGGAAGCGCTGGGCGATGTCGACACCGGTGAAGTGGGCCACCCAGCCTTCGGGATTGTCGAACAGGCGGATGGCGACGAAGGACGGCGACTCGCTCATGTCGAACCAGTGCGGCGTGCCGGCCGGCACCGAGATGAGGTCGTTCTTCTCGCACAGCACCGCATAGACGTGATCGGCGATATGCAGGGTGAAGAGGCCCTGGCCGGCGACGAAGAAGCGCACCTCGTCCTCGTTGTGGCGATGCTCTTCGAGGAACTTGGCGCGCAGCGCCTCCTTCTGTGGATGCTCCGGACTCATGCTGATGACGTCGACGGTCTGGTAGCCACGCTCCTCGATCAGGCGGTCGATCTCGGGCCGGTAGGCGGCGATCACCTCCTCCTGGCTGGCACCGGGCGCCACCGGGGCACTGGCCTGCCAGCGCTCGAAACGCACCCCGACCTCGGCCAGGGTGGTGGCGATGTGTTCGCCATCGCTGATCACCTTCAGCGGCTGGCGGGGTTCGGCATCGTGGTAGACGGTCAGTCGGCTCATGGGCGCAGGCTCCGGGTCTTGAGTTCGCATTCGAAGAGGAATTCGAAGGCTTCCACGTGACGCAGGGCGTCAGCCATGCGCGGACCCCAAGTATAGAGG
>CAUQPA010000409.1:0-4582 GCA_963519325.1 uncultured Pseudomonas sp.
GCGCAGTTCGGCGCTGCCGCCGTGCTGCGCGGCGATGCGCTTGACGATGGCCAGGCCCAGCCCCGAACCGCTGACGGTACGGGCGCGGTTGCCACGGGTGAAGGGATTGAAGATCTCCTGCAGGTCCTTGGGATCGATGCCGGGGCCGCGGTCCATCACGCTGAGGGCGACATAGGGCGCGGTAGCGGATCCCGCGACCTGGCCCACCACTTCGATGCCGCCACCGCCGCCATGGCGCAGGGCGTTTTCCACCAGATTGGTCAGTAGCCGCTTGAAGGAGATGCGACGGACGGGCAGCGGCGGCAGGACGTCCAGCATCAGCCGCACCCGCTCGCTCTCCTGGTTGTAGGGCGCCACCACCTGGCGGGCCAGCTCGTTGATGTTGGTCAGCTCCTGGGGCTCGTCGCGGCCATCGCGGACGAAGGCGAGGAACTGGTCGAGGATGGCGTTCATGTCCTCGATGTCGCGGATCATGTCCTCCGCCTCTTCGCGCTCGGCCGGCGGCATCAGTTCGACGGCCAGGCGCAGCCGGGTCAGAGGCGTGCGCAGGTCGTGGGACACCCCGGCGAGCATGAGTTCGCGCTCCCGCCCGGCCTGCTCGACGTCCTCGGCCATCTGGTTGAAGGCGTGGTAGACGTCCTGGATCTCACTGGGCGCGTCCGTCTCCGGCAGCCGCACGCTGCGCCCCTTGCCCAGCTCGCGCGCGGCGATCACCAGGCGGCGCAGGGGCTGGTTGAGTTGCCGGACGAAGACCCAGGCGGCGCCCACCGAGAGCAGGCCGATGGCGAGGAACCAGCCGAGCACGCTCCAGATATGCTGCCCGCGCAGGGGATGGGCCATCAGCGGGATCTTGATCCAGTCAGGCCCCAGGCTCGGCGCCAGCACCCAGAGCGCCGGACCGTGCTGGACGCGAACCCGCACCTCGGTGTCCTCGCCCAGCTCCTGCTTCATCTGCCGTTCGAAGATCTCGCTGTAGGGCCAGTGGTACTCACCGGCCGGCACGGTTTCCGGCGATTCGTAGCGCAATCCCGCCGCCTGGGCGATGCGCGGCCGCTCGGCGTCCGGGGTGGCCCAGTAGGCCCTGAGGGTCAGCGCCGCGCCATGGCTGTACTGGCGGTCGACCAGGACGTCCTCGTTGAGCAGCAGGTAGACCAGGGTCAGCGCCTTGGAAAACAGTACCGCGAGCAGGACCATCCACAGCGAACGGGCGAAGAAACTCTGGGGAAACCAGCTGGGCGCCTTCATTGGCCGAACTTCCTGAGCCAAACGGCGCGAAAGCCATCACAACCTCCAGCGGTGCCGGGTCCAGATAGACAGCCAGACATGGAAATATTCGGATACATTTGCTCGTCCATTCTTTCCCTTCAACCTGGAGTTCTTTCGTGTCCGACATCTGCCAGACTGGCCTGGACATCGGCTTCGCCTCGCTCAGCTACGCCCAGATCGCCTTTCTCGGCGTGGTGCAGGGTATCACCGAGCTGCTCCCCATTTCGTCCACGGCGCACATGCGGGTGGTACCCGCCCTGCTCGGCTGGCGCGACCCCGGCTCCGCCTTCTCCGCGGCCATGCAGATGGCGGCCCTGGCGGCGGTGATCAGCTATTTCTGGCGCGACGTCAGCGGGGTGACCCGCGGCAGTCTCGCCGCGGTCCGCCAGCGCAACTTCGACAGCCCGGATTTCCTGCTGGCGGTGATGATCGTGCTGGCGACCATTCCCATCTGTATCGCCGGGTTGTTGCTGGCGCCCCTGCTCAATGCCTGTGACTCGCCGCTGCGCGGACTCAGCGTCATCGGCTATGCCTGCCTGGGCATGGCCGTCCTGCTGGCCCTGGCGGAGCGGATCTGCCGGCACAACAGGGACATCTCGCAGATGCGCCTGCGCGATGCCTTGATCGTGGGCATCGCCCAGGTCGGCGCGCTGATTCCGGGCGTGTCCCGTTCGGGCTCGACCCTGACCGCGGCCATGTTCCTCAATCTGCGTCGCGAGGAAGCCGCGCGCTTCTCCTTCCTGCTCGGCCTGCCGGCCATCGCCCTGGCGGGGCTCAAGGAGCTGGTGGTGCTCTGGCACGCGCACATCCCGGCGCAGGCCTGGCCGCTGTTGCTGGTGGGACTGGTGGTGGCGAGCCTGTCGGCCTTCGCCGCGATCTGGGGCCTGATGCGCTTTCTCGAACGCTTCTCGACCTGGCCCTTCATCATCTACCGGGCGCTACTGGGGATCTTCCTGCTGGTGGGCGTGCACCAGGGCCTGTTCGCCTGATACACGGCCGAGCCGGGGCAGGCGCCCCGGCCATCCGTCTTACTTGCCGGCGCCGTCCGGCACGAAGACGTAGCCCACGCCCCAGACGGTCTGGATGTAGCGCGGCTTGGACGGGTCGGGCTCGATCATCCGCCGAAGGCGCGAGATCTGGACGTCGATGGAGCGCTCCAGGGCATCCCATTCGCGGCCACGAGCCAGGTTCATCAGCTTGTCGCGGGTCAGCGGCTCGCGGGCGTGGTCGACCAGTGCCTTGAGCACGGCGAATTCGCCAGTGGTGAGCATGTGGGTCTCTTCGCCCCGCTTGAGTTCGCGGGTGGCCAGGTGCAGGGCGTAGTCGCCGAAGGTCACCACCTCGTCGGTACCGGCGGGCGCGCCGGGTACTACCGGGGCCTGGCGTCGCAGTACGGCCTTGATGCGCGCCACCAGCTCCAACGGGTTGAACGGCTTGGCCAGGTAGTCGTCGGCGCCCTGGTCGAGGCCCTGGATCCGACTGCCTTCGTCGCCCTTGGCGGTCAGCATGATGATGGGGATGCGGTTGCCGCTCTCGCGCAGGCGAGCGCAGGCGGAGAGGCCGTCTTCGCCTGGCATCATCAGGTCGAGGACGACCAGGTTGAAGACCTCGCGGGCCAGCAGACGGTCCATCTGCTCGGCGCTTTCGACGGTGCGGACGCGATAACCCTGTTCGGCCAGAAAGCGCTCCAAAAGGCGGCGCAGCCGGGCGTCGTCGTCGACGACCAGGATCTTTTCACCTTCTGGGGCAGCGGTGGTGCTCATAACGTCTCCTTGTGATCTAGCACTGGATTATGCCGTAGGCCATCCGACCGCGGCTTTGGGCCATTGTTAGCAGATTTTGCCCGGCGACGGGCGACGGTGGTGGCGCAGGAAGCGGCGGCGCGACCGGCTCGGGTATACTCCCGCCCGCTTTTTCTTGTGCCAGCCAGGAAGCCCGATGGATATCAATAGCCGTATCGCCGAGGAGCTCGGCGCCCGCCCGCAACAGGTCGCCGCCGCCGTGGCCCTGCTCGACGAAGGGTCCACCGTGCCCTTCATCGCCCGTTACCGCAAGGAAGTCACCGGCAGCCTGGACGACACCCAGCTGCGTCATCTCGAGGAACGGCTGCGCTATCTGCGCGAGCTGGAAGAGCGCCGCTCGGCGGTGCTGGCCAGCATCGAGGAACAGGGCAAGCTGACGCCCGAGCTGGCCCGCGAGATCAACCTGGCCGACACCAAGACCCGCCTGGAAGACCTCTACCTGCCCTACAAGCAGAAGCGCCGCACCAAGGGCCAGATCGCCCTGGAAGCTGGCCTCGGCCCGCTGGCCGAAGCGCTGCTGGGCGATCCGACGCTGACGCCGGAGACCGAGGCGGCCGCCTATGTCGATGCGGACAAAGGCGTGGCCGACGTCAAGACCGCCCTGGAAGGCGCCAAGTACATCCTGATGGAGCGTTTCGCCGAGGACGCCGATCTGCTGGCACGCCTGCGTGGCGTGCTGCAGCAGGACGCCATCCTCAGCGCCCGCCTGATCCCCGGCAAGGAAACCGAAGGCGCCAAGTTCAGCGATTACTTCGAGCATGACGAAGCCTTCAAGGCGGTACCCTCGCACCGCGCCCTGGCGATCTTCCGCGGGCGCAACGAAGGCATCCTCAGCGCCGCGCTCAAGCTCGGCGAGGAAGGCCCGGGCATCGCCCATCCCTGCGAGGGACTGATCGCCGCGCACTTCGGCCTGAAAAACGAAGGTCGCGCCGCGGACAAGTGGCTGGCCGAGGTGGTGCGCTGGACCTGGAAGGTCAAGCTCTACACCTCCCTGGAAACTGACCTGCTTGGCGAGTTGCGCGAGAAGGCCGAGGAAGAGGCCATCGCGGTGTTCGCCCGCAACCTGCACGACCTGCTACTGGCCGCCCCGGCCGGTCCGCGCACCACCCTGGCGCTGGACCCGGGTCTGCGTACCGGTTGCAAGGTGGCGGTGGTGGATGCCACCGGCAAGCTGCTGGCCACCGACACCGTCTACCCGCACGCACCGAAGAACCAGTGGGACCAGACCCTGGCCACCCTCGGCGTGCTCTGCACCAAGCACGGCGTCGACCTGATCGCCATCGGCAACGGCACCGCCAGCCGCGAGACCGACAAGCTGGCCGGCGAGCTGATCCGCAAGTATCCCGGCCTGGGCCTGACCAAGGTGATGGTCAGCGAGGCCGGCGCCTCGGTGTATTCCGCCTCGGAACTGGCAGCCCGGGAATTCCCCGAGCTGGACGTCTCCCTGCGCGGCGCCGTGTCCATCGCCCGTCGCCTGCAGGATCCGCTGGCCGAGCTGGTGAAGATCGAGCCCA
>CAUQPA010000410.1:0-4565 GCA_963519325.1 uncultured Pseudomonas sp.
GTCCTGGACCCGGTCGCTCAGCACCAGATCGAGGGTGACCTGGGGATGCCGCGCCAGATAGTCGCCCAGCCGTGGCGTGAGGCCGTAGGTACCGAAAGACACTGGAGCCGACACGCGCAGGATGCCGGCCGGGGCCAGGCGCTGGGTTTCGGCCTGGCGGTCGGTATCGGCGACCAAGGCGAGGATCTCGCGGCAGCGGGCGTAGTAGCCCTCGCCAAAGGCGGTCAGGCGCTGGCGCCGGGTGGTGCGCACCAGCAGTTGCAGGCCCAGGCGCTTTTCCAGGCTGCGCAGGTGATTGCCGGCCATGGTCGGCGAGATGCCCTGCGCCTGGGCCGCAGCGGCCAGGCTGCCGCGCTCCACCACGGCGACGAACACCTGCATGCTGTCAAGCAGATCCATTCCACACTCCTGCTAAGGAATCCTCGCACTGGAAGGGTGTTTATCTCATCTGGGTGGTGGTTGAGGCTAGTGGCGTGGGTGAGGTGGCGAAGTGTTGGGCTTCGCTGCACTCAGCCAAACCCGTGGAAAAGGCTGCGCCGTTTTCCACCCTACGACCCTGAAGTGGAGAATCGATCATGGATCTGCAACTGCACGACCGTACCGCCCTGGTGACCGGCGCGAGCATGGGTATAGGCACGGGTATCGCCCGCGTCCTGGCGGCCGAAGGCGTTCGACTGGCGATCACCGCGCGGCGGCGGGAGGCTCTGGAGGCCCTGGCAGAGGAGATCGTGGCGGCGGGTCATGCCCGGCCGCTGGTGATCGCAGCGGATATCACCGACGCCGCAGACGTCCAGCGCCTGGCACGGGAAGCCGAGGAAGGGCTGGGTCGGGTGGATATCCTGGTCAATAACGCCGGCGGCACAAGACCGCTTTCGATAACGGCGGACGACGCGGCCTGGGACGAAGCCTGGAATCTCAACTTCACCGCGACCCGCCGCCTGACCCAGGCGCTGCTGGGTGGAATGCGCGAAAGACGCTGGGGACGCATCGTCAATTTCAGCGGCAGCATGGAGCCGCGGGACGTGAACGGTGCCGGGGCGGCCAAGGCGGCGATCCAGTTCTGGTCCAAGGGCCTGGCGAGTCAGCTGGCAGCCGAGGGCATCACGGTCAACACCATCGCCCCGGGGCGGATCAATTCCGAGCAGATCCTGCAGCGGCTGCACCCGACGCCCGAGGCGCGCCAGGCCTTTATCGCCCGGCACATTCCCATCGGCTATTTCGGCGAGCCGGAAGACGTAGGGCACGTGGTGGCCTTTCTCGCCTCACCGCTGGCGCGCTACCTCACCGGCGATGTGATCGCGGTGGATGGCGGGATGCATGCCCATGCCCACTAGCGCCTGACGCAGACGAACAGCGCATTGCCCGCCTCGCCGGCCCAGGGTTCGATGCGCTGGTAGTCGTGCTCCAGCACCTGGACCTCGAAGTGCGGTTCCAGCAGGACCAGCAATTCGGGGAAGTCCACCGCCACCATGGGGTGCTCGTCCTGCCAGGTCTGCTGCTGGCCGGCGTGACGGCGTTCGATGCGCAGACGCAGTTGCTGGTGCTCGCCCTCGCCCGGGTAGTGCCAGGCGGAGGCGAAGCTGAAGTGGCCGTCGGCCCGCGCGACGCTGTGGCCGACGCTGGAGCCATTGTCGATGCGGCGCTTGTCGACGGCGTTGAAGCAGAACAGGCCGCCCGGGGTCAGGGCCGCCTGGACCTGCGCCAGGCACGCCTGGAGCCGTGCGAGGCTACCGCTGTAGTGCAGGGAATAGAGAAAGCAGGTGATGAGATCGACCGGCTGCTCCAGCTCGAAGGCGCACATGTCCTGGCAGGAGAACCAGGCCTCGGGGCAGCGCAGCGCGGCCTGGGCCAGCATCGGCGGATTAAGGTCCAGCCCGCTGCTCTGGAAGCCGGCATCGAGAAAATGCCGCACATGGGGACCGGTGCCGCAGGCGAGGTCCAGGTGGCGGCTGCCGCCGTTGCCGAACAGCCGCTGCAGGCGCAGCACCGCCTGGCTCTGGGCCTGGTAGTCAATGTCGGCACAGAGCAGGTCGTAGTAGGCCGACAGGTCGGTGTAGAGGGCGGTGGCGGACATCGCAGGGCTCGGGGCTGGAGACGCGGGCGCGCATCTTAGTCGGTTTCTGCAACCTTCGACGCCTTATACTGGCGGTTTTCCCGAGAGTCCCCTGACGTGAGCAACAAGAGATACGCCTGCATCGGCCTGAGCAACCCCAAGTCGCCGTCCAACGTCGGGTCCATCATGAGGGCAGCGGGTTGCTACGGGGTGGCCTCGGTGTTTTACACCGGCACCCGCTACGACCGCGCCAAGGACTTCGTCACCGACACCAAGAAGGTCCACCAGGACATCCCGCTGATCAACATCGACGACCTGCGCCGCATCCTGCCGCTGGGTTGCGTGCCGGTGGCGGTAGAGTTGGTGGACGGCGCCCGACCGTTGCCCGAGTACACCCATCCCGACCGCGCTCTCTATCTGTTCGGCGCCGAGGACGGTTCGCTGAGCCAAGAGCTGCGCGACTGGTGCGAGGACGTGGTGTACATCCCCACCCAGGGCTGCATGAATCTCGCGGCCACGGTCAATGTGGTGCTCTATGACCGGCTGGCGAAGGGGAACAACACCCGCTCCGGTCCGCTCTTCTAGGCCTTGCCTGAAAACTGCCTGCGCATCGGTGATGCTGCGTTAAAAATCAGCTCGGAATGCTCATTTACTCCTCGTAAACTCCACTTCCTCGCTGATTTTTGCCTTGCCTCACCTTCGCTCGGCGACTTTTCAAACAAGTCCCAACATCTTCAACCAAACCCCTGGGTCGGCCGGCGCAAGACCGGATCGAAGGGGTTGATGCGCGCGGCGATCATCCCGGCTTCGCGCTTGAGCAACTCGATCACCGTGGGCAGGCGCTGGGCGTTGAGGCGTTCGCTCAGGGTGCCCACGCTCAGGGCCGCCACCGCCCGGCCGTTGCGGTCGAGGATGGGCACGGCGAGGCCCGCCATGCCGGCCAGCACCCCGGTGTTGCGCGCGGCGTAGCCTTGCTGGCGGACGTTGTCGATCTCGGCGCGCAGCAGCACCTCGTCGTAATGATGGGCGTCGCGCAGCCGCGGCAGGTTGTAGCGGATCACCTCTTCGCGCTCGTCCTCGGGCAGGAAGGCGAGGATCGCCAGGGCGCCCTGGCCGCCGCCCAGGGGCACGCGACCGCCGATGTCGCCGGTGAAGGTGCGGATCGGATAGGGCCCTTCGCTACGATCCAGGCACATGGCGTCGAAGCCGCTGCGCGCCAGCAGGAACAGCGAATCGCCCAGGGACGCCGACAGCCGCAGCAGACTCGGCCGCGCCAGGTCGCGCAGGTTGCCGACCTGGCCGGCGCGGGCCGCCAGGGCGAAGAAGTCCAGGCTCAGGCGGTACCTCTTGCTGCGGGCGCACTGCTCGACCATGCCCTCTTCCACCAGGCCGCGCAGCAGCCGGTGGGTGGTGGGTTGCGACAGGCCCACGCGCTCGGCCAGGCGGGTGACCTTTTCCCCTTCGGGATCACCCTCGCCCAGGGCGCGCACCACGGCGAACACCCGGCTGATGGCGCCGACGCCTGGCTCGCCCGCAGCCGCCTTTCTTTCAATGGAATCTTCCATCAGCACTACTCCGAAATATTCCACTGAATGAATAAATCCTAAAAAATAGTTCATTCAGTGAAAAACCTGCTTGTCCTGCATCCTAGGTCGCCCTTACCTTCAGGTCCATAGGGCGATACTCACAATCACCGGACGCCGCCATTCGAGCGAGCGCCAACGTCCAGATCCAGGCTGTCTTTCGCCCTGCCAAAACCTTGCCCACCGTCCCCGTGGGCGCGACCGGAGGAGCATTGCGGCCATGGCTTTCCTGACTCTCGACAATCTCAGCAAGCGCTACGGCGACAGCTACGCGGTGGCCGGTTCGACCCTGGCCATCGAGCGCGGCGAATTCGTTTCCCTGCTCGGCCCCTCCGGCTGCGGCAAGACCACCACCCTGCAGATGATCGCCGGCTTCGTCGACGTCAGCAGCGGGCGCATCCTGCTCGATGGCCAGGACATCACCCACGCCAAGCCGGCCAGTCGCGGCCTCGGGGTGGTCTTCCAGAGCTATGCGCTGTTTCCGCACATGACGGTGCGCGAAAACGTCGCCTTCGGCCTGCGCATGCGCAAGGTGGCGGGCGCGGAATTGGCGCGTCGCGTCGAGGAAGCCCTGGGCCTGGTGCACCTGGGCCAGCACGCCGAGCGCTATCCGCGCGAACTCTCCGGTGGCCAGCGCCAGCGGGTGGCCCTGGCGCGCGCGCTGGTGATAGCCCCGCCGGTGCTGCTGCTGGACGAGCCGCTGTCCAACCTGGACGCCCATCTGCGCGAAGAGATGCAGTTCGAGATCCGCCGCATCCAGCGCGAGGTGGGCATCACCACCCTGATGGTGACCCACGACCAGTCCGAGGCGCTGTCCATCAGCGACCGGGTGGTGGTGATGGAGGCCGGGCGCATCACCCAGGTGGATGCGCCCTATCGGCTCTACGAGCATCCGCGCAACAGATTCATCTCCGACTTCGTCGGCTAGG
>CAUQPA010000411.1:0-4559 GCA_963519325.1 uncultured Pseudomonas sp.
CCGGGACCCTGCTCGACCGCGACGAACTCGCGGCCCTGTCGGCCAGCCTCCAGGCGCGGGGTGGCCATCTGGTGGTCGACGAGATCTACCACGGCCTGACCTATGGCCTGGACGCCCCCAGCGTGCTGGAGGTGGACGACTCGGCCTTCGTGCTCAACAGCTTCTCCAAGTACTTCGGCATGACCGGCTGGCGCCTCGGCTGGCTGGTGGCGCCGCGCGCCGCCGTGCCGGAGCTGGAAAAGCTGGCGCAGAATCTCTACATCAGCGCCTCCACCGTCGCCCAGCAGGCCGCCCTGGCCTGCTTCACCCCGGAGGCCATGGCCATCTTCGAGGAGCGCCGCGCCGAGTTCGCCCGTCGGCGTGACTATCTGCTGCCGGCGCTGCGCGGGCTGGGCTTCGAGATCGCCGTCGAGCCCCAGGGCGCCTTCTATCTCTATGCCGATATCTCGGCCTTTGGCGGCGATGCCTACGCCTTCTGCCAGTTCCTGCTGGAGACCGAGCACGTGGCCATCACCCCGGGGCTGGATTTCGGTCGCCACCGTGCCGATACCCATGTGCGCTTCGCCTACACCCAGTCGCTGCCGCGCCTGGAAGAGGCGGTCGCCCGTATCGCCCAGGGACTGCAACGCTGGAGCGCCCGGTGAAATTCGATCCGCCGCTGGAAGAAGGTCGCCTGCTGCGCCGCTACAAACGCTTTCTCGCCGACATCGAGACCGCCAGTGGCGAGGTGCTCACCCTGCACTGTCCCAACACCGGCTCCATGCTGCATTGCCAGCCGCCCGGCGCCCGCGTCTGGTTCAGCCGGGCCAGCGGACCCAAGCGCAAGTTGCCCGGCACCTGGGAATTGGTCGAGACGGACCACGGGCGGCTGGCCTGCATCAACACCGCCCGCGCCAACCGCCTGGTTGAGGAAGCCCTGCTGGCCGGTGCCATCCCGGAGTTGGCCGGCTTCATCGCCCTGCGCCGCGAGGTGGCCTACGGCCTGGAGAACAGCCGCGCCGATTTCCGCCTGGAGTACCCGGACGGACCGCTGTACCTGGAGGTGAAGAGCGTCACCCTGGGCTTCGCCGATTCAGGCGTCGCCGCCTTTCCCGACGCCGTGACTGCCCGCGGTGCCCGCCACCTGCGCGAACTGGCGGCGCTGGCCGCGGCGGGGCAGCGCGCCGTGCTGCTCTATTGCGTGCTGCTCGACGGCATGGAAGCGGTACGCCCGGCGGCCGAGATCGATGCCGCCTATGCCGTGGCCCTGGGCGAGGCCCGGCGCCAGGGCGTGCAGGTGCTGGCCTATGCTGCGCGGCTCTCGCCCACGGGTCTGCAGTTGGAGCGACCGTTGCGCCTCGCTGACTGAGCAGTCACAAAAAGCTGATCGTCCGGACAAGATCTGGCAGGCGCCTTGCTTACGGTTGTCGCCCATCGATCGCCGCAAACGGCGATCCCGCTGAGGAGTCCGTCGATGATCTCTGTGTTGGGCATGCTGTTGCTGGTGGCGATCGCCATCCTCTTCTCCCGTCAGCGACGCGCCATTCGGTTGCGTACCGTGCTCGCGGCCTTCCTGTTGCAAGCCGGTCTCGGCCTGTTCGTGCTCTATATTCCCTGGGGCCAGCAGGTGCTTGGCCGCGTCTCCGGCGCCGTCGCTTCCTTGCAGCTCTATGCCGACAAGGGCATCGAATTCCTCTTCGGTGGCCTCGCCGGTCCGCGGATGTTCGAGTACTTCGGAAACGGCGGCTTCGTCTTCGCCGTGCGGGTGCTACCCCTGATCGTCTTCTTCGGCAGCCTGATCGCGGTGCTCTATTACCTGGGCATCATGGGCTGGATCATTCGCCTGGTCGGTGGCGCCCTGCACGCCTTGCTCGGCACCAGCCGGGTGGAGTCCACCACCGTGACCGCCACCCTGTTCCTCGGGCAGTCGGAAATGCCCCTGGTGGTGCGGCCCTTCATCGCCGAGCTCACCCGCTCGGAGTTGTTCGCCATCATGGTCGGCGGCTTCGCTGCGGTGGCCGGCTCGGTGTTGCTGGGCTACGCCGGCATGGGCGTGGACCTGAAATACCTGATCGCCGCCAGCTTCATGGCCGCGCCGGGTGGGCTGCTGATGGCCAAGCTGATGGAGCCCGAGACCGAGCAGCCGCGCGACCAGACCATGAAGACCCTGGGGGAGGGCGAGGAGCGCCCGGCCAACGTCATAGACGCGGCGGCCGAGGGTGCCCAGGTCGGCTTGCGCATCGCCCTGGCGGTCGGCGCCATGCTGCTGGCCTTCATCGCCCTGATCGCCCTGCTCAATGGCCTCCTCGGCTGGTGCGGCGCCTGGTTCGGCATGCCTCAGCTGAGCATGCAACTGGTACTGGGCTATCTGCTGGCGCCGGTCGCCTTCCTCATCGGCGTGCCCTGGAGCGAGGCGGTGCAGGCTGGCGGCTTCATCGGCCAGAAGCTGGTGCTCAACGAATTCGTCGCCTATGCCGACCTGTCGACCTACCTGGATCCGGTCAAGGCGGCGGCAGCGGGCGTCCAGCCGCTGTCGGCACACGCCCAGGTCATCGTCACCTTCGCCCTCTGTGGCTTCGCCAATTTCTCCTCCATCGCCATCCAACTTGGCGGCCTGGGCGGTATCGCCCCGCAACGCCGCCACGAGCTGGCCAAGTTGGGCTTGCGCGCCATGCTCGGCGGCACCTTGGCCAACCTGATGAGCGCGGCGCTGGCTGGCTTCTTCGTCGGCCTCTAGGCCCCAGGCATTCGGACCAATCGGTCCACTTTATGGTGCACGGCGGTGCCGCGTGCGCCAAAACGTAACAGCGGATGACCGTGGCTTGCCCCCGCTTTGCGGTCACGGACCCTCCGCCTGCTTTTCCGGCTTCTCGGGATCTCTCGTTCAGGAACTCTCCATGACTCTGTTCAGCCTCCGTCGCGCTCCCCTTTCACTGCTGCCACTGCTGTTCTGCTGCAGTGCGCCCCTGTTCGCCGCCCCAGCGGCAGCTACCGATAGCGCCCAGGGCGAGACCGTCAGTCCCGCCGCCCAGCCGGAGGAAGATCGCTCGCCCTATTTGTCGTCCTGGTACAACCAGGACCTGACCCTGATCGGCAGCAAGGACATCAGCTTCGGCCCGCAGCCCGTGGACGACGTCTATCTGGAGTACGAGTACTTCGGCCGCAAGGGCCCCTTCGAACTCTATGGCTACATCGATGTGCCCAGGGTGCTGGGTATCGGCAACAGCCACGACTCCGGGGTCTGGGATCGCGGCTCGCCGCTGTTCATGGAGCACGAGCCGCGGATTTCCATCGACCAGGTGCTGGGTCGCTCGCTGGCCTTCGGCCCGTTCAAGGAATGGTACCTGGCGTTCGACTGGATCTATGATCACGGCAGCAGCCGCGCCAGCCGGCAGAACACCCTCTATGCCGGCTTCGGCACCGACCTCGAGACCCATACCCCGGTGCTGCTGTCGGCCAACCTGTACGGACGGCGCCAGTGGGAAAACTACGGCGCCGCCAACGAGGACTCCTGGGACGGCTATCGGGCGCAGCTCAAGTACATCTGGCCGCTGGCCAAGTTCGACAATGGCGCCTCCCTGACCTACGTCGGCTTCACCAACTTCGATTTCGGCTCCAAGCTGGGCGACGAGCCGGGGCGTACGGCCAACGCCACCGTATCCACCAACGTGCTGCTGTATGCCTTCACCCACCTGCGTTTCATGTTCGCCGCCCGGCATTTCCACAATGGTGGCAACTGGAGCGACGGCACCGAGCTGAACTTTGGCGACGGCGCCTTCGAAGGCCGGTCCGACGGCTGGGGCTACTATCTGGGGGTGGGCTATCAATTCTGATCTGGAGACCGTCATGAGCACCAATTTGCCCGCGCACCTCGCTGCGCTCCTGCCGGAAGCGGTGGCCGCCGCCCGGCGCGCCTACTGCCCGCATTCCGAATTTCCCGTGGGGGCCGCCCTGCTCACCGCCGAAGGCGCGGTCGTCCATGGCTGCAACGTGGAGAACATCTCCTACGGCCTGACCAACTGCGCCGAGCGCAGTGCGTTGTTCGCCGCCATCAGCCAGGGGCTACCGCCGCGCAGCTTCACCGCCATGGCCATCCATGCGCCCGGCGTGCCCCTGATCAGCCCCTGCGGTGCCTGTCGCCAGGTGCTGCTGGAGCTGATGGCGCCGGACGCCACCATCGTCTGCAGCGGCAGCGAACCGGGGCTGACCCGTACCTGGACCCTGGCCGAGCTGCTGCCCGGCGCCTTCGACGACTTTTAAGGAGTCCGCCCATGTGGCTCGCCCAGGAAGTGATCCGCCAGAAGCGCGATGGCTTGGAGCTGTCGGCGGCGGACCTGCAACGTTTCGTCCAGGGCATCGCCGATGACAGCCTCAGCGAAGGCCAGGTCGCCGCCTTCGCCATGGCCACCCTGCTACGCGGCATGACCCCCGCGGAACGTACCGCCCTGACCCTGGCCATGCGCGACAGCGGCCAGGTATTGCACTGGGAGCTGCCGGGGCCGGTGGTGGACAAGCATTCCACCGGCGGCGTGGGCGATCTCACCAGCCTGGTGCTGGCGCCGCTGCTCGCTGCCTGTGGC
>CAUQPA010000412.1:0-4545 GCA_963519325.1 uncultured Pseudomonas sp.
TATTTGGGTCGTTAGCTCAGTTGGTAGAGCAGTTGGCTTTTAACCAATTGGTCGCAGGTTCGAATCCTGCACGACCCACCATTTTTACCAGAAACCCTCCGAAAGGAGGGTTTTTGCGTTTCCAGCCTCCGTGTTTTTACCAGGCTCCCTCGCAGTCCCGCTGGCGGTGGAAGGCCTTGGCACGATCATCCGCCTTGCTCCCGGGCGTCTGGGTGGTCGACGCTGGCGGCAGCTAGCGTAGCCATCCCAAGCAGGAGGCGCTTTTTTCTTTCTATTCGAGCCTCAGGTTGGTGCTCCCGGAGCACCGCTCTAGATCGGCCCTTTGTGCTGGATCCCTTTGTTCATGCGGCTTCCAGCCAGCAGCGAAGCGATATTCGGTGCTAGCGACTGTCGCCGGCCTGACTACTATCAGGGAAAGCAATCAGCTTTCAGGCGGTGGTAATGCGGTCTAGACACCCCTCGGGCTTCACCCTTATCGAGGTGCTGGTGGTTATCGCGCTGCTCGGCATCGTCACGGCGCTCGCGGCCCCCGGCTTTGCCAGTCTGGTCCAGAACAATCGTGTCCAGGCCGCGGCCGGCGAGTTGCAGCGCGCCCTCTACTACGCACGCAGCGAGGCCATGAGTCGGGGCGTGAACGTCATCGTCACCACCGACCCGGAAGACGCCCATGGCTGGATGGGCGCGCTGAAGATCAGCACCGTCAAGACGGTGGTGCTGCCGACCGCCGAGACCCTGCGCCAGTACAGCGGCGGTCTGGGCAATGGCGTCAACGGCACCGGGTCGGTAGGTGGCAGCCCCTTGACCAGCCTGACCTTCCAGCCCAATGGCAGCCTAAAGCTCGGCGGCGATGCCACCATCCGCGTCTGCGCCACCAATGCGCTCGTCCAGGGCAAGCAATTCACCCTCAGCCAAGGCGGGGTGCTGACGGTGACCGATTACGCGCCCGGCCGGCCCAGCGCGACGGGGTGCAGCTAGATGAAGCGCCAACAGGATGGATTCAGCATGATCGAGGTCCTGGTCAGCCTGGTGATCATCTGCATCGGCGTGCTCAGCATGGTCGCCTTGCAAACGCGCAGCGTGGCGCTGTCCCAGGATTCGGTGCAACGCAGCAACGCCATGGTACTGGCCAACGACTTGCTCGAGCTGATGCGCAGCAACCGTGATCAGGTATTGGCCAGTGACAAGGTCAAGCCCGATGGCGCCTACGCCAAGCAGCCCGGTGGCACCTTTCGAACCAAGGCGCTCGATGCCGGCAAGACCTGCTTGACCCGAGATCGCTCCGCGGGCGGCGAAACGGTAGCCGGTCAGGACCTCGGCTGCTGGCTGAACCAGGTGAAGGCTCTGCTGCCGGTAACGGACGCGCTGATCAGCAGCAGCTTCGCCGTCTGCCCGGCAGCGGGCATACCCGCGCTGCCGGCCAGTGACGCCTCCGGCAACACTACGCCCCTCGCAAAATGCGAGACCACGGCGCGGGCGATGGTGATGGTGGTGGTCGCCTGGCAGGACGCCAGCAACGATCCCCTCAAGTGCCCCAAGGGGGTCTGCTATTACGCGCTGCGCTCGGAGTTGTAGGCCATGGACCTGAGACCTCGGTACCTCATCCGCCAGCAGGGCTTCTCGCTCATCGAGATGATGATCGCGCTGACCGTGGGCACCTTCCTGGTCCTGGGTGTCTCGCAGATCTACATCGACAACAAGCGCAGTTTCCTCTTCCAGCAGGGGCAGACCGGCAATCGCAACAATGCCCAGCTGACCCTGCAGGTGCTCGATCGGCAACTGGCGCGGACCGGTTATCGCGCCGAGGTTCGCTTGCAGACCAATCTGGAGGCCGCCTTCCCGGCGGTAGGCGCCGTGGCCGACGACGATGGCATCAGCTGTCCCGCCTTCGCCGCAGGTGCCACCTTCGCCGCCACCACGGACAGCGTCGATGCGCCCAGGGGCGTCTGTATCCGTTATCAGGGGGCGCTGGACAGCAAGGATCTGGATTGCCTGGGCAATGTCATTCCCCGGGTGAATCTCAATGCCGGCGGCAACGTGCTGCTCAAGCTGAGCTACACCGCGAGCGCTACGCCCGGGGCCGGCACCCTGAGCTGTACCGTCTGGAGCGAGCGGGCAGGGGCTTTGACGCGCAAGGGGAATGCTGTGCTGGTGCAGGGGCTACAGGATTTTCGCTGGTCGATTCCGCCCAAGGCCGATGCGCCGGCTGTACGTTACGCCGCCCTGCTCAGCACTCCGGATGCGGTCCAGAGCGACGTGGCCAGCAATGCGGCGGTCAACTGGAAGACGCTGACCGGGCAACAGATCGACGAGACGAAGGCGAACCGGCCCATGCAGATGCTGCAGAGCACCGTTACCCTGAGGAATCTTGCGTTATGAGTCCTTGCCGGCTTCGCAGACAACGCGGCGCAACCTTGCTGGTCGCCTTGGTGATGTTGCTGCTGCTCTCGCTGCTGGCTGCCTCCAGCATGCGCCAGACCCTGCTGCAGGCCCGTAGCGGCGGTGCCGCGCTGGAAAATACCCAGGCCTTCAACGCAGCGGAAGCGGCGCTGCGCGAAGGCGAGCGGCGGCTGATGGCGCTCAGTCAGCAGCCGGCCTTCACCGCCTTCAGCGCCGGTTTCGCCAGCTGCACCGATAGCGTCTCGGCGGTGCAGAGCGCCTTCACCAAGGCCCCTAGCGGTGATCTCTGCATCCTGACCAAGACCAGCGACCTAGCCACCAGCGCCCTGACCCAGGCCTGGGCGGCGACCGCGCTGCAGGCGACCGATGCGACGGCGACGGCGCGCTCGGTCGCCTACCGCGGCTCCGATGGCAGTTCGGCTTTCGCTCGAACCCCGCGTTGGGTAGTCACCGCCATCGGCAGCCATTCCGTCGACATTTCCGCGCCGGCTACCACCTTGTTCCGGGTCACCGCCGTCGCCCAGGACCGGGGCCAGCGCTTTCCGGTGATTCTGCAGAGCGTCGTCTCCCTGGAGGTGCCATGAGTCGAGCCGCGTCGGGTATCGGGCCCCTGGCCCTGCTATTGATCCTGGCCGCACCGACGGCCCAAGCCGCGGCCCTAAACCTCAGCCAACAGCCGCTGTTCCTGACCAACAGCGTCGGCCCCAACCTCTTCGTCACCCTGGACAATTCCACGAGCATGCAGATGGCGGTAGTGCCGGACGCGTCGAATACCGACGAGATTCGACCGACGCGGCGTGCCAAGTCCGCGGCCTTCAATAGCCTTTATTACAACCCGGCAATTACCTACCCAGCGCCTTACAGCGTGAGCTATAGCAACACCGGCGGACTGACCCGGACGCGCTTGACGACCAGCTTTACCAGCGCTTACGTCAATGGTTTTCGACCCGGTTTGGGCAGTATAAATCTGGCCAGTGACTATAGAGTGAGCTGGGGCTACAACCCCAATCTAGTCACCACGGACCCCAATGTGGCCCGGGGGACTACCTATGACAATCCTGGACTGCGGAATGACAGCCCCAGTGTGTTGGCAGAAAATCCTAGCTTGGATTTTACTGGCGGAACTTTCCGCGGTACGAGTTCAGTTCGTACCAATCTTACGGCAGCCACGATCGTATTTGCTGATAACTTTACCGAAATCATAAATGGCGTTTCAGTAAATATTACTGATCCATCCTTCTTGCAAAGTATTTTAACCCCTGCCAGGGGTTGCTCCGCTACTATTTCCGATCCGTTGTACGGTGCTGTGACCTGTACAAGAAACGTCACCTATGGCCCTATTTATAGTAATATTCTTGTATCTTCATTGTCCTATACGATCACCGCTTCTGTTTCCGGCTCGGTTACAAGCGCTCCAGCCTATTACTACCTCTACGATGCTGGTCTCAATACGTGCGTGCCAGCTAATAAAGATAATGACGGTTGTTATAAAAGGATATTTGTCAGCGCCACCTCCGGCCCCAACGGCACGGACGAACGGCAGAACTTCGCCAACTGGTATTCCTTCTATCGCAGCCGGGCACTGGCCGCCCAGACCGCGACCAACCTGGCCCTGGCGGATGCCTCGGAAAACATCAGGGTGGGCTGGCAGGCGCTGGGTACCAACGATACTTGCGTGCTGGTCACGGCCAATGCCAATTGCCGCGGTATCAGCAATTCGAGCCTGGCCACCTACGACAATCGCCTGCGGCCCTTCGCCGGGGCGCACCGGGCTGCCTTCTTCACCTGGCTGGGTGATGTCTACTACAACCAGAGTACGCCCTTGCTCCAGGCCGTCGCGCGAGTAGGGGAGCTGCTCAAGACCAGCGGCACCGAGAGTCCTTACGCCTATCAGCCGGGTACCGTCGAAACGCCGGTCTATGGTTGTCGTGCCAGCTACAGCCTGGTCGTCACCGATGGCATCTGGAACGCGGCCTTCGCCTCCGGTAACGCTGACGGTACTGCCAGGGACCTGCCGGACGGCCAGCAGTACAGTGCTCGCTCACCCTTCCAGGATGGGACCTCGGATACCCTGGCGGACCTGGCGTTCCTCTACTGGAGCACGGATGCCCAGTCCAATCTCGCCAACAAGGTAACGCCCTACAACAC
>CAUQPA010000413.1:0-4542 GCA_963519325.1 uncultured Pseudomonas sp.
AGGCTGCGCCGTTTTCCACGCTACGTGCTCCAACGCCCCCTCTCCCGCTGGGAGAGGGCTGGGGTGAGGCAGGCTTAGCGATGAGCTCTTCACTGGAAAAGACCGCGCCGTTTTCCACGCTACAATACTGATCGCGGCCATGGCCGCTCCTACGGTGACAGCGAACCTGCAGGAGCGGCCGCATCGGCGGACCGCCATGGCCGCCATTGACGTCGTGACGCGCAAATCGCCAGCGCTCCGCCTCATCCCAGCATCCCACCGCTCCTTGAGCTATCCTGCCCGGACAAGAACGTTGCCTGCCTAAGGATCCCTCATGTCTGCCTTGCGCCAGGGTTATGCCCTGGGCCTCACCGCCTACGGGCTGTGGGGCTTGTTTCCGCTGTTCTTCAAGCTGCTGGCGGCCCTGCCGGCGATCGAGATCCTGTTCCAGCGCATCCTCTGGTCGGCCCTGTTCAGTGCCCTGCTCCTGCTGGTCTGGCGCCACCGCGGCTGGTGGGCGGAATTGCGTGCCCACCCCCGGCGGCTGCTCTGGCTGGCGCTGTCCGGCACCCTGGTCGCCGGCAACTGGCTGGTCTACATCTGGGCGGTCAACAATGCCCACGTGCTCGAGGCCAGCCTGGGTTACTACATCAATCCGCTGGTCAACATCCTGCTCGCCCTGGTGCTCCTCGGCGAACGGCTGCGACCACTGCAATGGCTGGCCGTGGGCCTGGCGGTCCTGGGGGTGGCCCAGCAGCTGTGGACCCTCGGACAGCTGCCCTGGGTCTCCCTGGCCCTGGCCCTGACCTTCGCCTTCTATGGCCTGGTGCGGCGGCAGACACCGGTAGCCGCGCTGCCGGGCATGGTGGTGGAGAGCTGGATGCTGGTGCCCATTGCCTTGATCGCCCTGCCGCTGCTGACCCCGGGGGTGAGCCTGCAGGCGGAGGTCTGGCAGTCGTCCCTGGGCCTGCTGATCGTGCTGGCCGGACCCGTCACCCTGATCCCCCTGCTGTGCTTCAACGCCGCGGCGCGCAAGCTGCCCTACTCGACCCTGGGCTTCCTGCAGTACATCGCCCCGACCCTGGTGCTGATCCAGGCGGTCTGGCTCTATGGCGAGCCCTTCCCGCGCGAGCGACTGTTCGCCTTTCTCTGCATCTGGGCCGGCCTCGCGGTGTTCAGCTTCGATCTCTGGCGCGCCAGCCGCAAGCTCAGAGCCTGTCCTAAGGCTGGCGAGCCAGGGACCAACCAGGCCTAGGCGACCGCGCGAAGAGACCCAGGGAAGCGGGTCGGAGTCGCCCTCGACCGGATCCGCGTGCGGGTCTACGCCTGGTCAATGAGCAGGGCGCCGGGGTCGCCCGGGCGGGGCTGGCGATCCAGGGTCTTTGCAGCGCCCTTCGGCCGAGGCGCAGCAAACCCCGAACAGGCGCCGAAGGCCAGATAGCAGAACGCCCCTGGCAAGGGGCGTTCGGTACCGCGGAGGAGCCGATCAGGCTTCGCCAGCAGTCTGCATGCGCGCCAGTTCCTGGGCGTAGAGGGCGTCGAAGTTCACCGGCTGCAGCATCAGCGCGGGGAAGGAGCCACGCACCACCATGTTGTCCAGCGCCTCACGGGCGTAGGGGAACAGGATGTTGGGGCAGAAGGCACCCAGGGCGTGGGCCATGGAAGCGGCGTCCAGGCCCTTGATCAGGAAGATGCCACCCTGCTGCACTTCGGCGATGAAGGCGGTCTCTTCGTTGTTCTTGACCGTCACGGTCAGGGTCAGCACCACTTCGTGGAAGTCGTCGCCCAGGGTCTTCTGGCGGGTGGCCAGGTCCAGGTTGACGTTCGGCTGCCACTCCTGGCGGAAGATCTCGGGGCTCTTGGGGGCCTCGAAGGACAGGTCGCGGATGTAGATGCGTTGCAGGGAGAACTGAGCGCCGTCTTCCTGGGCGCCATTGGCTTGATCGGTCATGGTAGGGCCTTGAGTGATGAGTGTTGGTCAGGCGGACAGCAGCGGATCGAGGCGCCCGCTTCGGTCTAGGGCATAGAGATCATCGCACCCACCGACGTGGGTAGTGCCGACCCAGATCTGCGGCACGCTGGTGCGACCGGCCTTGCGGGCCATCTCGCTGCGCAGCGCCGGCTGGCCGTCGACGGAGATTTCCCGGTAGGCCACGTTCTTGCGATCGAGCAGGTGCTTGGCGCGATGGCAATAGGGACACCAGGCGCTGGTATAGATGACGACGTCGGTCATGCGCGGTCTCCAGTGGCCGCGGACGCGGCCACGCTAGGGGTCACTTCACCAGCGGCAGATTCTCTGCACGCCAGGTGGCAATGCCGCCGTTCAGCCGGGCGGCAGTAAAGCCGGCCTTCTGCAGATCGCCGCAGACGGCACCGGCCTGCTGGCCGGCGCTGTCCACCACGATCAGGGTCTTGGCCTTGTGCTTCTCCAGAAGAGACAGGCTGCTGGCCAATTTCTCCTGGGGGATGTTCAGCGCGCCGACGATATGCCCGGCGGCGAAGTCCTTGCTCGGGCGGATGTCGACCACGACACCCTCTTCGCGATTGAGCAGCGTGGTGAGTTCGCCGGTGGACAGGCTGCGACCGCCCCGGCGGGTCTCGTTGAACAGCATCAGGGCGACGATGGCGAGGAAGGCGGCGACGAGCAGCGGATGATGGGTGGCGAATTCGACCACCCGACCGAGAAATTCCATGAAAGGAGCTATCCAAGAAGGGCTAAAAATGCCGGCCAGTATACACAGCCCCCCGATGGCGCCATACCCTCGCAGTCCCCGGGTTATCGGCGGGTAACCAGCACACGCGAAACTGCCTCCTTGGCGGCTTTCGCCGGCCTGCCTAGGCTGGGCTTCCCTTAATCTCCGAGGAATCCAGTCATGACCTCCATCGCCCTGCTCGGCGCCACCGGCAACGTCGGCAGCCGCCTGCTCGACGAAGCCCTGTCCCGCGGCCACAGGGTCACCGCCCTGGTGCGCGATCCCACCCGCCTCGCCGCGCGGAACGGCCTCAGCCCAGTCGCCGGCGACGTCACCCAGCCGGCCAGCGCCCAGGCCCTGGCCGGTTGCGCGGTGCTGATCAGCAGCCTGAGATTCGCCACCGTCGCCCCGGCCAGCCTGATCGCCTTCGCCCGGGCGGCAGGCATCCCGCGCCTGCTGGTCGTCGGTGGCGCCGCCAGCCTTGCACTGCCGGACGGCTCGCGCCTCTTCGATGCGCCGGCCTTTCCCGTCGAGTATCGCAGCGAGGCCGGGGCCGGCATCGCCACCCTGGACGCCCTGCGCGAGGTCAGCGACCTCGACTGGGTCTTCGTCAGCCCGCAGATGGTCTTCGCCCCGGGCGAGCGCACCGGCCAGTTCCGCCTGGGCCACGACGCCCTGCTGTTCGACGCCGCCGGGGACAGCCGGATCTCCTACGAGGACTTCGCCGTGGCCCTGCTCGACGAGGTCGAGCGCCCTGCCCATCACCGCACCCGCTTCACCGTCGGCTACTAGGCCGGAAATGCCCCCTCGTTCGCAGCCTGGCCGCCTGGTCGGGCTGTGAACGCTGAACGGCGTGCCTTGCCGTTTTTTTTGCCGGATGTGACGGGCATACTAGGCGCTTCGCCCTCGAAACGTACGACCTCGCATGCGCCGTGTTCTCGCCCTTCTCCTGCTCGCCAGCGTTCTCGCTCCAGCCCTGGCCGACGATCGCGCCGAAACCCAGCGGCAGATCGAGCAGACCCGCCGGGAAATCCAGGAAATGCAGAAGGTGCTCAAGCAGGTGCAAGCCGAGAAGTCCGGCGTGCAAAAGCAGCTGCAGGGTACCGAGACCCAGATGGGCGAGCTGGAAAAGCAGGTGGACTCGCTGCAGAAGCAGCTGGAGAACGGCGAAAAAAAGCTGCAAGAGCTGGACGGGCGCAAGAAGAAGCTCGACCAGTCCCGCGCTGAGCAACAGCAACTGATCGCCGTGCAGATCCGCGCCGCCTACCAGAGCGGTCGCCAGGAATACCTCAAGCTGCTGCTCAACCAGGAGCATCCCGAGAAGGTCAGCCGCACCCTCACCTACTACAACTACCTGAATCGCACCCGCCTGGACCAGCTCGCCACCTTCAACGACACCCTGCGCGAACTCCGCGAGGTGGAACAGGGCATCCAGCAGGAACAGGGCGAGCTGGTCGCCCGCCGCGAGGACCTGGAGAAGCGCCAGGCGGACCTGGCCGAGGTGCGCAAGGAGCGGCAGGCGGCGCTGGCCAAGATCAACGAGGACTATCGCGACAAGAGTCGCGAGATCCAGGCCCGCGAGCAGGATCAGGCGGCGCTGAACAAGGTGCTCAAGACCATCGAGGAAACCCTCGCCCGCCAGGCCCGCGAAGCCGAGGAAGCCCGCCAGCGCCAGCTGGCCGAGGCTCGCGCGGCCCAGGCCCGGGAAGCGGCGCGGCGCCAGGCACAAAGCGATACGAAAGCCCCGCGGCCCTCGAACGCCCCGGAGATGGCGGTGTCTAGTGCTGCACCTGCCTATGGCGGCGCCTTCGCCAGCGCCCGTGGCAAGCTGCCCTGGCCGGTCGACGGCCGCCTGGTGGCAAGCTTCGGC
>CAUQPA010000414.1:0-4535 GCA_963519325.1 uncultured Pseudomonas sp.
GCCAGCGCAGGGTGTGGGGGCCGTCCCAGGCATGGTGACTGGCCAGCGCCAGGCCGTTGGCCAGCAGGATGGTGTTGCCGGGATGGGTCAGCCAGCGCCGCAGGTTGGGATCCTCGTCGAGTCGCTGCTGCTGTTCGAGGGGATCTTCGCCGTGGGCGATGTGCAGCGCCTTGACCAACTGGCGGCGATCCTGGTCCAGCAGGCGATAGCCTTCGACGATCCAGTCGGGCAGTTGCCAGTGGCGGGCCAGTGCCTGGCACAGGCGGACGGCCGGTACGCCGAGCAATTCGCGCTCGACCTGCAGCGCTGGTTCGCCTTCGCCCAGGACCCGGCGCTCCCACTCCTCGAAGAGTTCCGGATAGCGCGTCACCAGCGGCCAGAGTGGTGCCAGGAAGAGCAGGGCGGCCAGGCGGATGTCCGGCCAGAGCCGCGCCAGGGGTACGCCGAACAGGCCCAGGCCGAGGGTCATGGCGTGCTGGCTGACCAGGCAGAGTTGCCGCAGCGGCCGTGGCAGGCGTTCTTCCGGCAGGCTGGGCTGGCGGGCGATCAGGTATTCCGCCGGGCCGAGGCCGACCCGTCCGAGCACGGCTTCGAGGCTGGCGGCGGGGTCGCCGAGGCTGGCATGGCCGCGATTGGCCTCGCGCAGCAGGGCCAGCGCCAGCGGAGGTGACTCGCAGAGTCTTTCGGCGATCTCATGCAACGCCAGGCGGCCATCGGCCAGGGCGCGGCGCAGACGATCCGCGGTGGCGGTGGCCACCGGCAGGCGCACGCCTTCCAGGTGTTTGACCCAGTCTTCGACGGTGTTCGGGCGGCTGGACATACGACGGTCGCCTTGAAATTTGATGAAAGGCCTTCAGTCCGGGACGCCGGGTCCGATAAAGGGGGCGTGAGGGTAGATCCCCGGCTCAATTTTCCTTAGCACACAGTATTCCCAACCATGGCAAAAATCATCGGCATCATCGTGATATTCGCGGCTGTCCTCGGCGGCTACATCCTCGCGCATGGCAAGATCGCGGCGATCATCCAGCCGCTCGAGGTGCTGATCATCGGCGGCGCGGCGCTGGGGGCCTTCCTGCAGGCCAACCCGGGCAGCACCTTCATGCAGGTGTTCAAGAAGTCGCTGAAGATGTTCGGCAATCGCTTCACCCACGCCTTCTACATGGACGTGCTCAAGCTGCTCTACGAGATCCTCAACAAGAGCCGGCGCGAGGGCATGATGTCCATCGAGGCGGACGTGGAGGACCCCAAGGCCAGCCCGATCTTCAGCAAGTACCCGAACATCCTCAAGGATGAGCAGATGACCGCCTACATCGCCGACTACCTGCGGCTGATGTCCTCCGGCAACATGGCGCCCCACGAGCTGGAGGGCCTGTTCGACATGGAACTGGCGGGCATCAAGGAAGAGCTGGAGCACCCCTCCCATGCCGTGTCGCGGGTCGCCGACGGCCTGCCCGGCTTCGGCATCGTCGCCGCGGTGCTGGGGATCGTGATCACCATGGGCATGCTCGGCGAGGGCGACCAGGCGGCCATCGGTGGCCACGTCGGCGCGGCCCTGGTGGGTACCTTCCTCGGTATTCTCGCGGCCTATGGCTTCTTCGGTCCGCTGGCGACCTGCCTGGAGCACGACGCCAAGGAAGAACTCAATGTGCTGGAGGCCATCAAGGCCTGCCTGGTGGCCGCCGCCAGCGGCATGCCGCCCACCGTCGCCGTGGAATTCGGCCGCAAGGTGCTGTTCCCCGCGCACCGGCCGTCCTTCAGTGAACTCGAGCAGGCGATGCGGGGCAGCTGATGGACAACAACCAGCCGATCATCGTCAAGCGCGTCAAGAAGAGCGCCGCCGGCCACCACGGCGGCGCCTGGAAGATCGCCTTCGCCGACTTCGCGACCGCCATGATGGCGTTCTTCCTGGTGCTCTGGCTGATGTCCTCGGCCACCCCGGAGCAGAAGAAGGCCATCGCCGGCTATTTCCAGGATCCGATCGGCTTCACCGAAAGCGCCAGTCCCTATGTCATCGACCTGGGCGGCACCCCGACGCCGGCGCCCGACCGCACCCTGAATCCGGAGATCCAGGCGCAGCCGGACTCGACCCAGAACAAGGTCAACCCGGACATGCAGGAGCGCGCCGACCCCAACGAATCCAACCGCGTGGCGCCCGATCCGACCCAGGCGCTGGATCCTTCCGAGAAGCGCCAGCCCAACGATACCGCGCAGCAGCAGAAGGACCAGAGCCAGGCGGCCTCGAAGACCGATGCCAGCCAGGCGCAGAAGATGGACGCCAGCCAGGCGGAAAAGATCGCCGAGCAGGTCGACAAGGAGCGGTTGCAACTGCTGCTGCAGGAACTGCAGAACAAGATCGAACAGAATCCGGAGCTGCAGAAGTTCAAGGACCAGATCCTGCTGGAGATCACCCAGGACGGCCTGCGCATCCAGATCGTCGATGCCGACAACCGGCCGATGTTCGATTCCGGCAGTCCGCGGCTGAAGTCCTATTTCGAGGACATCCTGCTGGCCATGGCCGACACCATCCGCCAGGTGCCGAACAAGATCAGCATCAGCGGCCACACCGATGCGGCGCGGTACAACGGCAAGGGCGACTTCAGCAACTGGGAGCTGTCCGCCGGCCGGGCCAACGCGGCGCGCCGGGCGCTGGTCGCCGGGGGTTACCCGGAAGACCAGGTGGCACGGATCGTCGGCTATGCCTCGTCGGCGCCCTTCGATCGCGACCATCCGCTCAATCCGATCAACCGGCGCATCGACATCATCGTGCTGACCAAGAAGGCGCAACAGGCCATCGAAGGGCGGGCCGGAAGCAACCAGGCACCCAAGCCGGCGGCCAAGGATGCGCCGGGGGCTAGTCGCGGCGGGGTGTCCAGCGGTGGCGTCTCCGCCACCGGCAACCTGGCGCAACCCATCAACGATGCGGCCTTCAAGCAGCAGATCAACGCCTTCGACGCCGGCGTCATCCAGGGCAAGCCCTGAGCGGCGGCCTCGATCGATAGGAAAATTCGCTGTCAGCGTTCGGTTTTTTCGTCCGTTGACGCGAGCGCGGCTGGCTATGCTGCAGGGGTTTCATGATCGATCGGGCACCTTGCGCCCTGGCGCGCGGTCTCTCGATCTCCGAACCCTCTGCAGGAGCCTTCCGATGAGCAACGCCTTTATCGACACCATCAAGCGCCGTCGCAGCCAGTATGCGCTGGGCAAGAACCTGCCGCTGGCCCAGGACCAGGTCACCACGCTGATCCAGGACGCGGTCAAGCTGTCGCCCTCCGCCTTCAATTCCCAGAGCTCGCGCGCGGTGATCCTGTTTGGCGCCGAGAGCGAAAAGTTCTGGGGCTTCGTCATGCAGGCGCTGCGGCAGATCGTGCCGGCCGAATCCTTCGCCCCCACCGAAGGCAAGATCAACAGCTTCGCCGCCGGCGCCGGCACCGTGCTGTTCTACGAGGACCGCCACGTGGTCTCCGCGCTGCAGGACCAGTATCCGGCCTACGCCGACAACTTCCCCATCTGGTCGGAGCAGGCCAGCGGCATCGCCCAGTTCTCGGTATGGACCGCCCTGGCCAACGCCGGCATCGGCGCCAGCCTGCAGCACTACAATCCGCTGCCCGACGCCCTGGCCGCCGCCGAATGGAAACTGCCGGAGACCTGGCACCTGCGCGCCCAGATGCCCTTCGGCTCCAACGAGGGTGACTTCCCCGAGAAGTCCTTCATGGACGACGCCGAGCGCTTCCGCGTCTTTGGCTGATAATGGAAAACGCCGGGCTCGCCCGGCGTTTTCTCTAGAGAGCCTATTAAAAGGCTCGCGAGCTATAGCCAACCAAGGCCTGGGCGGCCCCGCGAAAAGACCTGAGGAAGCGGGTCGGACCCGCGCTCGGGTTTACAGAGGGTAAATGAGCATTCCGGCCGGGCTGGCGATCCAGGGTCTTTTCAACGCCGTTTGGCCGACGCACAGCAGCCTTTTAACAGGCTCTAGTAGCGCGACTCGCCTTCCAGGCTGGCCAGGATGTGCCTATAGCTGGCCATCCGCTGCGGATGGATGTCGCCGCGTTCCAGGGCGGCGAGCAGGGCGCAGCCGGGCTCGCGTTCATGCTGGCAGTCGCGGAAGCGGCAGTGGCCGATGAATTCGCCGAATTCCTTGAAACCCGCCTCGACGTCGTCGCGACTCACATGGCTCAGGCCGAATTCGCGGATGCCGGGCGAGTCGATCAGATCGCCGCCGTCGGGGAAATGGAAGAGACGGGCGGTGGTGGTGGTGTGAGTGCCCTTGTTGGTCAGCTCGGACAGCGGACCGACGCGCGTATCGACGCCCGGGAGCAGGGCGTTGACCAGCGACGACTTGCCCACCCCTGATTGCCCCACGAAAACACTGACGTGCTCGTCCAGGGCACTCTTGAGCTGGTCCATGCTCAGCCCGTTGTGGGCCGAGACCTCCAGCAGCGGATAGTCCAGCTCGCGGTAGATGCCCAGCAATTCGTCCAGCGCCGGGCCGTTGTGCTCGTCGATCAGGTCGGCCTTGTTGAGCAGCAGCAGCGGCTGGA
>CAUQPA010000415.1:0-4520 GCA_963519325.1 uncultured Pseudomonas sp.
GGCATGGGCCGGGCGGAACAGGTCCTTGATCGCCGAGTAGTCCTTGGACTTCTGATCGGTGTTGCGGATCAACAGGCCGATGGGCGTGCCGGTGGTGACCCCTTCGAAGACCCCGGAGAGGATCTCCACCTCGTCCGCTTCCTGGCGCTGGGTGGTGTGGCGGCTGGTACCGGGCTTGCGGCGATCCAGGTCGCGCTGCAGGTCGGCGGTGTCCAGCGGCAGTCCGGGAGGGCAACCGTCGACGATGGCGACCAGCGCCGGACCATGGCTTTCGCCAGCGGTGGTGACGGTGAACAGCGTGCCGAGGGTATTGCCGGACATGCGAGGGCTCCGCGCTACGGGTGAAAGGTGTAGATTCAACTGGAAGTGGGCGATTTTACACGCGCCGTGGTCTTTTACACGGATTGTGTGCGGGATAGGCCCCACACCCCAGGTCTTCGGTGTCCGTTTCCCCATGCGTCTGTTGCTTTCCCTGCTGCTGTGCCTAGTCCTCCCCTCCCTCGCCCAGGCGGCCGCTCCCGTGTTCTATCGTCCGATCCAGCTCGACACCGGCAGCGGCGTGCTCAAGGGCAGCCTGATCCTGCCCCGTAGCGACCATCCGCAGCCGGTGGTGCTCTTCGTTTCCGGCTCCGGGCCCACCGATCGCGATGGCAACGGTCCGGGGGCGCGCAACGCCGCCCTCCAGCGCCTGGCCGAGGCCCTGGCCCGGCAGCGGATCGCCAGCGTGCGCTTCGACAAGCGTGGCGTGGCCGATAGCCGCAGTGCCGAGCCGGACGAGAGCCACCTCAGCGTGGAGCGCTACGTCGACGACCTGGTCGGCTGGATCCGGCTGCTGGAGGCGGATCCGCGCTTTTCCCGGGTGATCCTGCTCGGTCACAGCGAAGGTGCCCTGATCGCTAGCCTGGCCGCCGACCGGGTGTCGGTCGGCGGCGTGGTGACCCTGGCCGGCAGCGGCCGGCCGATCGACGTGGTGTTGCGCGAACAACTGGCGGGCCAGCTGTCGCCCGCCGCCCTGGCCAGCGCCCAGTGGATCATCGACCAGTTGCTGCGGGGTACGCCGGTGCCCGAGGTGCCCCGCGAGCTGCTGGTGCTGCTGCGCCCCAGCGTCCAGCCCTATCTGATCTCGCTGTTCCGCCAGGACCCGGCTAGGGCCTTCGCCGGCATCCGGGCACCGGCGCTGATCATCCAGGGCACCCACGACGTCCAGGTGGACGTCGCCGACGCCCGGGCGCTGCACCGCGCCAAGCCGGAGGCCGAGCTGGCCATCATCCCCGGCATGAACCACGTGCTGCGCATCGCCCCGGCGAGCTTGCCGGCGCAGCTGCCCACCTACGACGATCCCAAGCTGCCGCTGGCCCGCGAGGTGGTGCAGCGCGTCGCCGCCTTCGTCGAGCACTCAGGTTCCCCAGGCGCCGGCCGATAAGCCAGCAAAGGCGCCCAGGAGGCGCCGCGCCTGGAGCCTGTCCGTGGAAGCCCCCGATCAAGAATCTCCGGCCGTAGAGGCCGCCCCCAACGAGCCCCATCTCTGGGCCAGCCTGGCGCCCGAGCGCTTCCAGCTGTTGCGACTGATGCCCCTGCCGGCGGATCGCCGGGTCGGGGCACGGCCCTTGCGCTTCGTGCAACTCGGCTTGGTCGAGCGGCACGCCGACGAGGAGAGCATGTTGCGGCTGACGGTGCAGATTCCCGGGCAGCTGTTGCACCGCGAGGTCAATGTGCTGGAGGTCTGGGCCGACCATCGCCGCGGCGAGATCCGCCTGGGCCCCGAGCGCGGCCTGCAGATCGAGCCGGAAGAACGTGGCCTCGGCCGTTTCCTGCTGGCCCGCGCCGCCGCCTGGGCGCGGCTGCGCTGGAGCCACTACCAGGTCCAGGACCTGCCACTGGCGCGCCGCGACGCCCTCGACGAGGACAGTCGTACCCGTCGCGAACACCTGCTCAATGCCCAGGGCTTCACCGTGGAGACGACCGCGGACGACGAGCGCCAGCAGGTCTGCCGGGCCGCGCGGGTCAGCCAGTTGCGCGAGGACTGGAACGCCGACAAGGTGCAGCTGCTGTCGCTGCTGGACGGCGCCACCCTGCTGGAACAGTGCGACCGGGTGATCGACGAACGCGATGCCAGCCTGCGCCAGCTCGAAGACCGCCTCGCCCTCTATCGCCGCGACGACGTCTCCATGCGCTTCGCCATCGGCTGCCTGGCGGTGTTCTGCCTGTTTCAGGCCGCCCTGCTGATCTGGATGGCGCTGCGCTAGGCGCGGCCTGCCGTTCACGACACAGCTCGTACCCGCGATCGGCACCGCCCGACCGCCACCGCGTGCCCGAGGCTTGCTCCCCGGACGGACCCTGCTAACGTAGCGTCCCGTTCGCATCCATCCGCTCGGAGTGCCCGCTCTTCATGGTCTCGCCTCTTTCGCTTCGCCGGCGCTTGCCGCTGCGCCTCGCCACCCTCGGCCTGCTGACCGCCACCCTCGCCGGCTGCCAGTACTTCGCCGAGGAGCAGCCGACCCGCAGCCAACCGCAACTCAAGGGCAGCCTGCCCCTGCGCGGCCTGGCGCAGACCGCCTCGGTGCGTCGCAACGCCGAAGGCCAGCCACTGATCGAGACGACCACCTTCCACGACGCCCTGTTCACCCTCGGCTACGTCCACGCCAGCGAACGCCTGGCACAGATGGTCGAGCTGCGCCTGCTGGCCCAGGGCCGCCTGGCCGAGGCCTACGGCGAAAGCCGCCTGGACAGTGACAGGTTCATGCGCGCCGTGGACCTGCGCAAGGCGGCCCAGGTGGCCTACGCCAGCGCCTCGCCGCGGCTGAAGACCTTCTTCGAGGTCTATGCCCGCGGCGTCAACGCCTACCTCTACCGCGCCGGCGAGCGCGTCGAGCTGGATGGCCACGACTACCGCGTCGATTACTGGAAGCCGGAAGACAGCGCCCTGCTCTTCGAACTGCTGAACTTCGCCCAGGCGGTGGATCTGCGCAAGGAGACCGCGGCACTGGTCCTGGCCACCCAGGTCAGCCCCGAGCGCCTGGCCTGGCTGCTGCCCACCTATCCCGACGAACCCCTGCCCGAGGAGGAGACGGCCAAGTTGCGCGGCCTCACGCTGCGCGGCCAGCTGCCCGGCCTCGACGCCCTGCTGGAGGTGCAACGCCAGCTGGCGCAGCGCGCCCCCTTCGGCGGCCCCACCGGCACCGCCTGGGCGGCCACGCCCGGCCATACCCGCAGCGGTCGCAGCCTGCTCGGCGTGGACAAGGTCAGCGCCTTCCAGGGTCAGTCGCCCTTCACCCTGGTGACCATCAGGGCCCCGCGCTTCGAGGCCGTGGGCACCACCCTGCCCGGCCTGCCGCTGCTGCTCGACGGCTACAACGGCAAGCTGGCCTGGGGCGCCGCCACCCTGATGGGCGACAGCCAGGACCTCTACCTGGAGCGCCTGCAACGCCAGGGCGGCCGCCTGCAGGTGCAGAGTGGCGGCCAATGGCAGCCCGCCGGCGAGCGGGTGGAGACCTTCCTCGTGCGTGGCGAAAAACCGCGCCGCGAGACCCTCTACACCAGTCCGCGCGGCCCCCTGCTGAACCTGGCGCTGGCCCCGGAAGCCTCCGGCTATGGCCTGGCGCTGCGCAGCAGCCGCCTGGAAGCCGACAAGAGCCTGGACGCCCTCTTCGATCTCTCCCGGGCCAAGGACGTGGAGCGTGCCTTCGAGCTGGCGCGGGACATTCGCGCCAGCGACTGGAACCTGGTGTTCGCCGATGCCGAGCATGTCGGCTGGCAGGTGACCGGGCGCTACCCCAACCGTCGCAGTGGCCTGGGCCTGCTGCCGGCGCCGGGCTGGGACGAGCGCTATACCTGGGACGGCTATGCCGATCCCATGCTGCACCCCTACGACCAGGATCCGGCCCAGGGCTGGCTCGGCGCGGCCAACCAGCGCGTGGTACCCCGCGGCTACGGCATGCAACTGTCCAGCAGCTGGTCCGGTCCGGAGCGGCAGGAGCGCCTGGCGCAACTGGCCGGCCGCGCGGCGCGACTGGACACCCGCGATGCCATCGCCCTGCAACAGGACCAGACCACCACCCTGGCCGCCAAGCTGAAGACCCAGCTCGAGGCGCCCGGCTTCGCCGCGCCCCTGCGCCAGGCCATCGCCGCCCTGCCCGCCGCCCAGCGTGGCGCCGCCGACGAGGCCCTGGGGCGCCTGCGGACCTTCGATGGCCGGCTGGCCGCCGGCTCCGCCGACGCAGCGATCTACGAGGCCTTCCTCGCGACCCTGGCCGAGCAGACCTTCGCCGATGAACTGGGCGGCACCGGCAGCCCGGCCTGGCGGGCCTTCACCACCCTCAGCGATACCGGCTACAACCCCGTCGTCGACCACCTGCTGGCCCGCGACGACAGTCCCTACTGGAAGGATGCCGGCGCTACTGGCCGGGAAGACAAGCCGACCGTCTTCGCCCGCGCCCTGGCGGGCGCCATCGACGCCTGCGAGAAGCGCCTGGGCAGCGACCGCGCCCGCTGGCAGTGGGGACGCCTGCATCGGCTGGGCG
>CAUQPA010000416.1:0-4506 GCA_963519325.1 uncultured Pseudomonas sp.
CCGTGACCGCACCTTCGGCCATGCCCCTGCCGGCCACGCGCGGCGCCTTGCCGCCGACCCCGGCCAGCTCGACCGTGGCCGCCATGACCGCGCCGCGTCCGCAGCTGCGCGGCAAGGCGATCCGCCATATCGATTTCCAGCGTGGTCCCCAGGGCGAGGGCAACGTGGTCATCGACCTGAGCGAGACCGGCATCAACCCGGACATCCAGGAGCAGGGCGGCAAGATCCGCCTGACCTTCGCCGGAACGCAGCTGCCCGAAGAGCTGCGCGTGCGCCTGGACGTCAAGGACTTCGCCACGCCGGTGCAATTCGTCAATGCCTCGGCCGACAACGGCGCCGCCTCCATCGTCATCGAGCCGACCGGCACCTACGACTACCTGGCCTACCAGACCAACAATCGCCTGACTCTGAGCGTCAAGCCGCTGACCACCGAGGAAAAGGAAAAGCGCGCAGCGGATCGCTTCACCTATACCGGTGAGAAGCTGTCGCTCAACTTCCAGGACATCGATGTTCGCTCGGTGCTGCAGCTGATCGCCGACTTCACCAACCTCAACCTGGTGGCGAGCGATACCGTGCAGGGCAACATCACCCTGCGCCTGCAGAACGTTCCCTGGGACCAGGCGCTGGACCTGATCCTCAAGACCAAGGGTCTGGACAAGCGCCAGATCGGCAACGTGCTGCTGGTGGCCCCGGCCGACGAGATCGCCGCCCGCGAGCGCCAGGAACTGGAGTCGCAGAAGCAGATCCAGCAGCTGGCCCCGCTGCGCCGCGACCTGATCCAGGTCAACTACGCCAAGGCCGCCGACATCGCCAAGCTGTTCCAGTCGGTGACCAGTGCCGACAAGACCGCCGACGAGCGCGGCTCCATCTCGGTGGACGAGCGCACCAATAGCATCATCGCCTACCAGACCCAGAATCGCTTGGACGAACTGCGCCGCATCGTCTCCCAGCTGGATATCCCGGTCCGCCAGGTGATGATCGAGGCGCGCCTGGTGGAAGCCAACGTCGACTACAGCAAGCAGTTGGGTGTGCGCTGGGGCGGTAATAGCAGCCACGGCAATTTCTCGGTCTATGGCAAGGATGGCGCGACGACCGTGGACAGTACCACCGGCCAGGTCTACCTGCCGGGAACCAGCACGGTCGGCAACTTCACCTCCACCAGCGGCGTGGCGCCCACGCCCTTCGTCGACATGGGCGTTTCCGGCAGCACCTCCGGCATCGGTATCGGCTTCATGGCCGGCGGTCAGATGCTCGACCTGCAGCTGTCCGCCCTGCAGTCCAGCGGCAACGGCGAGATCATCTCCCAGCCCAAGGTGGTGACCTCGGACAAGGAGACCGCCAAGATCCTGCGCGGTACCGAGATTCCCTACCAGGAGGCCAGCTCCAGCGGTGCCACCAGCACCAGCTTCAAGCAGGCCGCGCTGTCCCTGGAGGTCACGCCGCAGATCACCCCGGACAACCGCATCATCATGGAGGTCAAGGTCAACAAGGATGCACCTGACTACCAGAACGCCCTCAACGGCGTGCCGCCGATCAGCAAGAACGAGGTCAATGCCAAGGTGCTGGTGAGCGATGGCGAGACCATCGTGCTCGGCGGCGTGTTCTCCAACACCCAAACCAAGTCCACCACCAAGGTGCCGATGCTGGGCGACATCCCCTATGTCGGCCGCCTGTTCCGCCGGGATTCGGTCACCGATAGCAAAGTCGAGCTGCTGATCTTCCTCACCCCGCGTATCATGAACAACCAGGCGATAGCGGTCGGTCGATGACATAAGTGCGTAATCTGTTTCTCGTAGGACCGATGGGCTCGGGCAAGAGCACCATCGGTCGGCTCCTGGCGAAGGAGCTGCGGTTGCCGTTCAAGGATTCCGACAAGGTAATCGAAGAGCGCACCGGTGCCGACATTCCCTGGATCTTCGACGTGGAAGGCGAGCAGGGCTTTCGTGAGCGCGAACGCGCCGCGATCGCCGAGCTGTGCGCGGAAAACGGCCTGGTCATGGCGACCGGCGGTGGCGCCGTGCTGCGCGAAGACAATCGCGAGGCGCTCAAGCGCGGCGGGCGGGTCATTTACCTGCATGCCTCCATCGAGCAGCAGATCGAGCGGACCGCCCGGGATCGCAACCGGCCGCTGTTGCAGACCGCCGATCCCGCGGCGGTGCTGCGCAACCTCATGGCCATGCGCGATCCGCTCTATCGCCAGATCGCCGACATCATCATCGAGACCGACGAGCGGCCGCCGCGGCTGGTGGTACTGCAGATACTCGACCGTCTGAAAGCCCTGGCGCCGCATTAAAGCCGCGCGCGTTCTGCGCTATGCTAGGCGCCCTTTGAATCTTGGTGACGGCATGCGGACTCTTCACGTCGAGCTCGGTGAGCGCAGCTACCCGATCTACATCGGCCAGGGCCTTCTGGATGGACCGGAATGCTTCCTGCCCCATCTCGCCGGGCGCAAGGTGGCCATCGTCACCAACGAAACCATCGCGCCGCTCTATCTGGAGCGGCTGCTGCGCACCCTGGGCGATCGTCCGGTCAGCACCATCGTGCTGCCCGATGGTGAGGCGCACAAAAACTGGGAAACCCTGCAACTGATCTTCGATGGCCTGCTCCAGGATCGCCATGACCGCAAGACCACCCTGATCGCCCTGGGTGGCGGGGTGATCGGCGACATGGGGGGGTTCGCCGCGGCCTGCTATCAGCGCGGCGTGGATTTCATCCAGGTGCCCACCACCTTGCTCTCCCAGGTGGACTCCTCGGTGGGCGGCAAGACCGGCATCAACCACCCGTTGGGCAAGAACATGATCGGCGCCTTCTACCAGCCGAAGGCGGTGGTCATCGACACCGACAGCCTGGCGACCCTGCCGGCGCGCGAGCTGTCGGCCGGCCTGGCGGAGGTCATCAAGTACGGCCTGATCTGCGACGAGCCCTTCCTCGGCTGGCTCGAAGAGCATGTCGAGGCGCTGCTGGCCCTCGATCAGGCGGCGCTCACCCAGGCCATCGAGCGCTCCTGCGCGGCCAAGGCCCAGGTCGTCGGCAGCGACGAGCGCGAGTCGGGCTTGCGCGCCATCCTCAACCTGGGCCATACCTTCGGCCATGCCATCGAGACCCACCAGGGCTATGGCGTCTGGCTGCATGGCGAGGCGGTCTCCGCCGGGATGGTGATGGCGCTGCAGATGTCCCTGCTGCTGGGCTGGTTGAGCGCGGCCCAGCGCGACCGCGCCATCCGCCTACTGGTCAAGGCCCGGCTGCCCGTGGTGCCGCCGGCCGACATGCTGCCCGCCGATTTCGAACGCCTCATGGCGGTGGACAAGAAGGTCCTGGATGGACAACTCCGGCTGGTGCTGCTCAGTGACCTGGGCCAGGCCGTGGTGACCGCCGACTTCGCCCGCGACATCCTCGAGCAGACGCTGCGTACCGATTACCGCGTTCTGACCGCCCAGTAAGGAGAGCAAGAGAGTCCCATGTCCAATCTGCACGCCGACGAAGCCTTTCTCGGTCACTACCAGTTCACCCACGACCCGTTCGCCGCGCGCGTTCCCGGTTTCAAGTTCTTCCCGGCGCAGCGCAAGCCGGTACTGGGCCAGCTGCATCACCTGGCCCGCTACAGCCAGCTGCTGCTGGTGGTCAGCGGTCCCGAGGGCAGCGGCAAGACGCTGCTGCGCCAGGCCCTGGCGGCCAGCACCAAGAAGGAAGCCGTGCATTGCGTGGTGATTTCCGCGCAGAACGGCGGCGACGCCCGCACCGTGCTGGCTCAGGTCGCCAAGGGCGTGGGCGCCGATAGCCAGACCCCGGCCGCCATTCTCGAGCAGGCCGCGGAAGTGCGCCTGGCCGGACAGGAGGTCTACATCCTGGTAGATGACGCCGAAGCACTGGCGACGCCTGCCCTGGAAGCCCTGCTGGAGCTGGCCGGCGGCGCCGAGAAGGAGCGTCTGCACGTCTTCCTGTTCGGCGAGGCCGAGGTGGTGATGCGCCTCGAGGACATCGCCCAGGGTGAAGAGCGCTACCACGCCATCGAATTGCTGCCCTACAGCGAAAGCGAGGCCGAAGAATACCTGGCCCAGCGTCTGGAAGGGGCCGGCCAGGGGCTGGAGATCTTCACCGACGAGCAGCTGGCGACCATTCACGAGCGCTCCGGCGGCTGGCCCGGCCGGCTCAACGAAGAGGCGCGGGACATCCTGGTGGCGGGCATGAGCGCCCGCCGCAAGAAGGCGGCGGCACCGGCCAAGGCCTCGCGCAATCTGCTCGCCGCACTGCCGCGCAAGCACCTGATCATCCTCGGGGTAGTGGTGCTGGCGGTCGGCGCCGCGGCGCTGTCGCTCAAGGGCGGCAAGAACGAGGCGCCGGCGACCACGGCGAGCGGACAGGACCTGCCCCTGGGCGGCCAGGCCACGGCTGCCAGCGGCAAGGATGCGCAAGGTGCGCCCATCCAGTTCGACGGCTCTTCCAAGCCGCTACCCCTGCCGCTGGTGGGCGAGTCGCAGCCGGTCATCCGCGAGCCGCTGGCGGAAG
>CAUQPA010000417.1:0-4504 GCA_963519325.1 uncultured Pseudomonas sp.
CCCGCGAGCGGCGGGCGCCCGCCTTGCTGGCCCAGGCGGCCGAGGCCTACGAAGAGCTGCAGCGGCTGCGCGCCTGATCCCAACGGCGCCAATAAGGCCGAAAGGAGGCGTGCGGAATCCGGCCGGAGCGGGCAGTATCGGGAGGTAGCGGTGCGTCAGCACCGCCCCATCCCGTCGACGACCTCGAGGAGCTCCTATGACCCCATCCGCAGCGGTAATGGCCGAACTGGCTCCGCAGGGCACCCTGCGCGCGGCCATCAACTATGGCAATCCGGTCCTCGCCCAACGTGGGGCGGATGGCGAGCCGGCGGGCGTCTCTGTGGCCCTGGCCCGCGCGCTGGCCGAGCGGCTGGGCGTACCCCTGCAGCTGATTACCTACGATGCCGCCGGCAAGGTCTTCGCCGCCCTGGAGCAGGGCGCCTGGGACCTGGCGTTCCTCGCCATCGAACCGGTACGGGCGGCGCAGATCGCCTTCAGCGAACCCTATGTCATCATCGAGGGTACCTATCTGCTGCGCGAGGAGGATCCGGCGCGCCAGGTCGCCGAACTGGATCGCGCCGGACGGCGGATCGCCGTCGGGCAGGGCGCCGCCTACGACCTCTACCTGAGCCGCACCCTGACCCAGGCGGAACTGGTGCGGGCGAGTACCTCTGCGACCGCGATCGACTGGTTCGTCGAGCAGGGGCTGGACGCCGTAGCCGGGGTGCGTCAGCCACTGGAGACCTACGCCGCGGCTCATCCGGGTTATCGGGTGCTGGAGGACAGCTTCACCGAGATCCGCCAGGCCATGGCCGTGCCCAAGGGCAAAGATGCAGCGGCGGCCTTCGTGCAAGCCTTTCTCGACGAGCAGCTACGTAACGGCTTCGTCGCCCGGGAGCTGGCCGCCAGCGGTCAGGGCGACGTCCGTCTCGGCACGCCCGCGATTCCCTCCTGAGGCGAGAGGACACCGGCAGGGCGGTCCGACGCGCCTTTGTCGCACACTGCCAGGGCGAGGTCGCCGCTATCCGCCCTTTGGCGAGCGTGGGATGAAATCATCAGCGCGTCCTGCTGCCAAAGGGCAATCCATCGTTTTCGCTTCGAGGTTCCCCTTGCTCGCCACCCTGTCCGATCCCGCCTTTCTCGCCGGTCTCCTGCAGATCGTCATCATCGATATCCTGCTCGGCGGCGATAACGCCGTGGTCATTGCCCTGGCCTGCCGGCGCCTGCCCGAGGCGCAACGGCGCAAGGCCATCCTCGGCGGTGTCGCCGGCGCCGTGATCCTGCGCATCTTGCTGCTGTTCGTCGCCAGCTACGTACTGGGCTGGCCGCTGCTCAAGGTGGTCGGTGGCGTATTGCTGCTGTGGATCGGCATCAAGCTGCTGATGCCCGAGGAAGACGAGGCCGACGTCAAGGCCGGTACCACCCTGGGCCAGGCGATCTGGATCATCATGGTGGCCGATGTGGTGATGAGCCTCGACAACGTCATCGCCGTGGCGGGTGCGGCCCAGGGGCATCTGGGCCTGGCCATCACCGGGGTGCTCATCAGCATTCCCATCATCATCTTTGGCAGCCAACTCATCCTGAAGCTCATGGAAAGGTTTCGCTGGCTGGTCGTGGCCGGCGCGGGGCTGCTGGGCTGGATCGCCGGCAAGCTCATCGCCAGCGACGAACTGCTGCAAGGCTGGCTCGGGACCGCCGACTGGCCCTGGGCGCCCTATGTCGCGGGCGTACTCGGTGTCCTGTTCGTCCTGGCGGTGGGCCAGGTGCTGGCGCGGCGGACGGCTACTGCCTGAAGTTGCTGAGCCCGAGCGGCAGCAGGGTGCGAGCAGCGCCAAGCGGGGGCGACGCTCTCTACCTGCCGGCGCTGCATATGGTTAGACAAATTCCGTCTTTACCAAAGGTTATAACAACTCATTAGCCTATAACGCTTTCGGATAGCCGATCGGCACGGAGCGTGGTGGATGAGCAGGGTAGGGAAGGGACTGAGCGGGATCGCCGCACTGATCGGTGCGCTGGGCTTGGGTCTCGCGGGTAGTGCCGCCGCCGAAGGCAGGATCAGCATCGCCCAGCAGTTCGGCATCGGCTACCTGATCCTCGACGTGGTGCGCGATCAACAGCTGATCGAGAAGCACGGCAAGGCCGTCGGGTTGGATATCCAGGTGGACTGGAACAGCATCTCCGGCGCCACCGCCATGAACGAGGCGCTGCTGGCCGGTTCGCTGGACGTGGTTTCGGCCGGGGTGCCGCCGATGCTGACCGTCTGGGACCGTACCCGTGGCCGGCAGAACGTCAAGGCCATCGCCGCCCTGGGCGCCATGCCCAACTACCTGCTGAGCAATCGCGCCGAGGTCAAGTCGATCAAGGATCTGACCGACCAGGATCGCATCGCCGTGCCGGCGGCGGGCGTGGGCTTCCAGTCACGCACCCTGCAGATCGAGACGGCCAAGGTGTTCGGCGATGCCCAGTTCAAGAAATTCGACGCCATCAGCGTAAGCCTGCCGCATCCCGATGCCAGTGCCGCCCTGATGTCCGGCGGTTCGGAAATCACCACCCACTTCTCCAGCCCGCCGTTCCAGTACCAGGCGCTGGAGAATCCCCGGGTCCACCGCATCCTCAGCAGCTACGACGTCCTCGGCGGACCGGGCACCTTCAACGTGCTCTATACCACCGAGAAATTCCACGACGAGAATCCCAAGACCTACCGCGCCTTCTACGACGCCCTGGTGGAGGCCGCGGCCTTCATCCGCGCCAACAAGGCCGCCGCGGCCGAGGCCTATATCCGCGTGGAGCACTCCAAGCTGCCGCTGGCCCTGGTGCAGCGCATCGTCGAGGACCCGGAGATCGACTTCACCGTCGAGCCGCAGCGCACCTTCGTCTACGCCCGGAAGCTGCACGAGCTGGGTGTGCTGAAACACCAGGCTGCCTCCTGGCAGGACTACTTCTTCCCCGAAGCCCACCAGCGTCCCGGCAGCTGAGCCGGGCCCCAAAGGAGAAAACTCCATGACCCTCGCCGCACCCCGCCCGGCCGCTGCCCAGGCCTTCGAGATCCGTCCCTTCGGCAACCTGGGCGCCGAGATCCTCGGTATCGACCTGGCCCAACCGCTCAATGCCGACGACTTCGCCCGCGTCCATCGCGCCCACCTGGACCACCACGTGGTGGTCTTCAGGGACCAGCGCATCACCCCCGACGAGCAGATCGCCTTCAGCCGGCGCTTCGGCGAGCTGCAGATCCATGTGCTCAAGCAATTCCACCTGGCCGGTCATCCGGAGATCCTCATCGTCTCCAACATCGTCGAAGACGGCCAACCCATAGGTCTTGGCGACGCCGGCAAGTTCTGGCACTCGGATCTCTCCTACAAGGAACTGCCGAGCCTGGGCTCCATGCTGCACGCCCAGGAGCTGCCGGAGGAGGGCGGCGATACGATCTTCGCCAACATGCACCTGGCCTACGACACCCTGCCGGAGGCGCTCAAGCGCCAGCTCGAAGGCCTGCAGGCCGAGCACTCCTACACCGCCACCTATGCCAAGCCCAAGTTCGAGGGCAACTGGCGGCCGACCCTGACTGCCGCGCAGCTGGCCGAGGTCAAGGCGGTGGTGCATCCGGTGGTGCGCACCCATCCGGAGAATGGCCGCAAGGCGCTGTTCGTCAGCGAGGGCTTCACCACCCATATCGTCGGCCTGCCGGAGGACGAGTCCCGCGACCTGCTGGCCGAGCTGCATGCCCACAGTGTCAAGCTCGAGCACCTCTACCGTCACCAGTGGCAGCCCCACGACCTGGTGTTCTGGGACAACCGCTCGCTGCTGCACCTGGCCGCCGGCTGCCCGAACCACCTGAGACGCAAGCTGTATCGCACCACCATCCAGGGCGATGCGCCCTTTTGAGGGAGGAGACGACCATGAACGCTTCTCTCGCTTCCCGTCCGCACCTGACCCTGGCGCAGACCCAGCCGCTGCTGCAGGTGCAGGACCTCGACCTCGAATACCGCACCCGCGACCGCCGGGTGCGGGCTACCCACCAGGTGTCCTTCGAGGTCTACGGCGCCGACCGTTTCGTCCTGCTCGGCCCCTCCGGTTGTGGCAAGTCAAGTCTGCTCAAGTCGGTGGCGGGCTTCCTGCCGCCGCTGCAGGGCGAGATCCGCCTGGAGGGCAAGCCAGTCAAGGGGCCCGGACCGGATCGCATCGTGGTGTTCCAGGAGTTCGATCAGCTGCCGCCGTGGAAGACGGTGCTGGAAAACACCATGTTCCCGCTGCTCGTCAGCCGCCAGGCCAGTCGCGGCGAAGCCCGCGAGCGGGCGCTGCACTATCTGGACAAGGTCGGCCTGGCGCGCTTCGTCGATGCCTATCCGCACCACCTCTCCGGCGGCATGAAGCAACGGGTGGCCATCGCCCGCGCCCTGGCCATGCAGCCCAAGGTACTGCTTATGGACGAGCCCTTCGCCGCCCTGGACGCCCTGACCCGGCGCAAGATGCAGGAAGAACTGCTCACGCTCTGGGACGAGGTGCGCTTCACCCTGCTGTTCGTGAC
>CAUQPA010000418.1:0-4500 GCA_963519325.1 uncultured Pseudomonas sp.
GGGCCTCGCCGCGACGGCGCGCCTGGCAGCCGGCGAAGGCGGCCACGCTCTGGGCCATCAGTTCCACGCCGATCCAGGCCGGCAGGGCGCCCGTGGCGTCGGTGAAGAGGCCGGGGCGCACCACCAGGCGGGTCTCGATACCCTGGTCGTCGCAGGCGAGGATCTCGTCGATCAGCAGCATGTCGCCGGCGTGGGGCACCAGCTCGGCGAGGGTCCAGGGGATCATGGCGTGGCTCCGAGGATGAGGCTGACGTTGCTGCCGCCAAAGGCGAAGCTGTTGCTCATGGCGTGGCGACGGCCGTCCAGGCGGCTGTCGCCTTGGGTCAGCGCCAGGCGTGGCAGGGTCGGGTCGGGCTGGCCGTCCCAGCGCTGCGGCGGCAACTGGCCGGCGGGGTTGAAGGTCGGGTCCAGGGTCAGCCAGGCGAAGGCGGCTTCCAGGGCGCCGGCGGCGCCGAGGGTGTGGCCGGTCAGCGGCTTGGTCGAGGAGCAGGGCACCCCGGCCGGGAACACCGCTTGGGTGGCGTGGCTTTCCATGGCGTCGTTGTGTGGCGTGGCGGTGCCGTGCAGGTTGAGATAGCCGATATCGCTCGCGTGCAGGCCACTGGCGCGCAGGGCCGCCTGCATGGCCTGGACGGCGCCGCGCCCGCTGGGATCGGGCGCGGAGATGTGGTGGGCATCGGAACTGGCGCCGCCGCCGAGCAGGGCGATGGGGCCGGGTTCGCGGGTCAGCAGGAACAGCGCCGCGCCCTCACCGATGTTGATGCCGCAGCGATTGACCGAGAAGGGATTGCACAGCGACTCGCTGACCGCTTCCAGGGCGGCGAAGCCGTTCAGGGTCAGGCCGCAGAGGCTGTCGACACCGCCGCAGAGCACGGCGTCGCAATGGCCCTGGACCAACAGCCGGCGGGCACTGAGCAGGGCACGGGCGCTGCTGGTGCAGGCGGTGGACAGGCCGTAGCAGGGGCCGCTCAGGCCCAGGTAGCGGGCGAGGAAATCGGCGGGTGCTACCAGCTCCTGCTGGGCGTACTGGTAGCCCTCGGGTAGCTGGCCGCTGCGCTGGTGCACGGCGATACCCAGGCTGGCCTCGTGGATGCCTGAGGTGCTGGTGCCCAGTACCACGCCGATGCGCGCGGGGCCATGGCGGTCGATGGCCTGGCGCACCTGCGGCTCGATCTCGCTCAGGGCCGCCAGCAGCAGCTGGTTGTTGCGGCTGAAGAAGGGCGTCCAGGCCGCCGGCCAGGCCGGTAGGGCGGCGGTGACGGTACCCACCGGCGGCTGGCGCTCGGGAATCCAGCCTGGGGTCGGCTGCATGCCACTCGTGTCACCGGCGAACAGGCCGCGGGCGACTTCGGCCTTGCCCTGGCCCAGGGCGCAGAGCAGGCCCAAGGCATTCAGGTAGGCGCTCAAGGCGCGGACTCCGGCAAGAGCGTCAGGCGATAGCGCGAGGCGTCCGGCGCCTCTAGCTCCAGCCGGTCGGCGGCGGGATAGCGCACCTGCCAGTCCTTGAGGGTGCGGCGGCCGTCGGTGGCCCTGTGCCAGTCGGCCGCGGCATAGGACCGTGGCAGCTGGTCGGCAGGGGTCAGGGCGAACAGCAGCACGCTGAAGAAGGTGCGTGCCCGGGGATTGGGCGGCAGCAGGCCGTCGGCGTGCCAGGCACCGTCGACCAGCACCTGGCGGGCCTGGGGTACCCCGAGGGGATCGAACAGCGAAAAGCGCAGGGCCGCGCCCTCCGGCTGGATGGCCAGCAGCAGGGCGTCGTTGCCCTCGGCGGTCTGGCGTTCCACCTGGTAGACGAGGGCGTGCGCCAGCGGCGGTGGAGTGCTGGGCAGTGGTGGCTGGCTAGCGCAGGCGGCGAGCAGCAGCAGGCAGGCCAGCGCGAAGACGAAGGGACGGGGCAGGGTCATGCAGGGTGGACCGAATTCAGCTGACAGAGCTCGACGAGCAGGCGCAGGCGCCGCCGGGGCTCCTTGACGAAGGGGTTGCGCAGGTCCCAGGCGTAGCCGGCGAGAAGGGCGCAGATCATGCGTCTGATCTCGGGATCGGCCTGTTCGAAATAGATGACGTCCTGGAAGCTGCCATCGTACCAGCCCTCCACATAGGCACGGAACGTATCGACGCCCGCCTTGAGTGGCCGGGCGAATTCGGCCTCCCAGTCCACCGGCTCGCCGCGCAACTGGCGATCCACCAGGGGCGCGGCCAGGCTGGCGGAGCGCAGGGCGATGGTGACGCCCGAGGAGAACACCGGATCGAGAAACTCGGCGGCGTTGCCCAGCAGGGCGAAGCCGGGGCCGTGCAGTCGCTTGACGTTGGCCGCATAGCCACCCAGTTCGCGTACCGGGGTATCCCAGACCGCATTGTGCAGCACCCGGGCCAGGCTCGGGGTCTCGGCGACCCAGTCGCGCAGACCGGTGGCGAGATCGGCGGCGCGTCCGGCATAGCGCTCGGCGGCGGCGACCACCCCGACTGAGGCGCGGCCATCGCTGAAGGGGATGGTCCAGAACCAGACGTCGCGCAGGGTCGGGTGGGTGGTGATGAGGATGCGCTGGCGGTCGAAGGCGGGATCGTCAATGCGATCCTCCACATGGGTGAAGAGCGCGCGGCGCACGGGGAAGTCGGACGGGGCTTCCAGGTCCAGCAGGCGTGGCAGCACCCGGCCGTAGCCACTGGCATCGAGCAGGAAGTCGGTGGTCAGCCGATAGGCCTGGCCGTCGTCGCCCTGTACCTCGATCTGAGTTTTCTCACCGCCTTCGCCCAGGGTCACCGCGGTCACGCGCTGGCCATAGCGGATCTCCACGCCCTGGCGTGCGGCGTCGTCGGCGAGGAGCTTGTCGAAGGGGCCGCGCTGGACCTGGAAGGTGCTGCGCCCGCCACTGTAGGTATCGCGGAAGTCGAAATCGGTATAGCGCTCGCCCCAGGCGAAGGCCGCGCCGACCTTGGTCTGGAACCCCGCGGCTTCGACGGCCGGCAGCATCCCGGCTTCCTCGATGAAGTCCAGGCTGTGGGACAGCAGACTCTCGCCGATGGAAAAGCGCGGAAAGTGCTGGGCTTCCAAGGCCAGCACCGGATGGCCGCGCCGCCTGAGCAGGGCGGCGACCACGGCACCGGCCGGACCGGCGCCGATGACCACCAGGGGATGATGTTCAAGCATGACGAAATTCCTTTTCGTGGGAGAGGGGCGGCGAGGCCCAGGGCGCCAGCAGGAAACTGAACACCAGCCCCAGGCTGATGGCCAGGCCGAAGTTGGCGATGGCCGGGGTGCTGCTGAGCATCAGCAGACCAAAGGACAGCCAACTGCCGACGCCCGACAGCAGGCCACCGAGCAGACTCACCGCCGCGCCGCCGATGGCCTCGTGCATGAGGATGGCGTAGTCCACGCCGATGGCGGTGATTAGCAGCAGGGCGAAGAGGCTGAACAGGGTCAGCGGCTGGCCCAGCCACCCCAGGCAGGCCAGGGCCGCCAAGGCCGCCAGCAGCGGCAGGCAGACGATACGCAGCGCCGCGCGCCGGCCGAAGGCCCAGAGCAGGAGCAGGAAGATGGCGCCCGAGGCCAGCAGCTTGAGTTCCACCGCCAGGCGCTGGGTATGGACGAACAGCCCGCGCAATTCGCCCAGGCGGTCCACCAGCTGCACGCCGGGCAGGCCGTCGGCCACCCGGTGCAGCACCTGGGCGTTGCCCAGGCCTTGCAGGCTGACCAGGCCGGCCGCGCCGCCGTCGCTTGTGCGGCCCAGCCAGAGCGGGCGCCAGGGCTCGCCCAGGGGGCCGGCCAGGGCCTGGTCGAGCGTCACGTCGGGCAGCTGTTGCAGTCGTTTCAGCTCCGCCTGCAAGGCCTCGGCGGGAATGCCGACGGCCAGCAGGGGTTGCAGGCGCTCGCTCCAGCCGGCCAGGGCCTGACGCAGTTCCGCCTGGGCGGCAGCGGGCGCCACCAGGCCGCTCAGGGCGCGATAACCCTGTAGCTGACCCGCCTGGACCAATCCCTCCAGGCGCTGGCCCAGGGCGCTCTGGCGCTGCAGCACCTCGTCGGCATCCGCGCCACGAACCAGGAAGAACTGGCTGGTGGGTTGCAGGCCGGTGAGGCGGGCGATGGCCTGGGCTTCCCGGGTCAGCGCCGGGTCCTGGCCGAGCCAGAGGCGCAGGTCGTTCTGGGTGTGCAGCTGCCAGACACCGGCACCGCAAAAGGCCAGCAACGCCAGGAGCAGCGGCAGGCTGCCGGTGCGGGCCAGCAGGCGCAGGCGCAGGTCCAGCAGGCGCTGCATGAGGCGCAGCGGCGCGGCGGGCGGCGCCAGGTCCAGGCGGCGCCACCAGGCCGGCAACAGGCAGACGGTGGTGAGGTAGGCGCCGATCAGGCCGGCGGCGGAAAATACCGCTACCTGGGTCAGCGCCGGAAAGGGCGTGCAGGCCAGCGCCAGGTAGCCGAGCAGATTGGTGGCCAGGCTCAGGGACAGCCCCGGCAGGGTCTCGCGCAGGATGGCGGTGGCGTCCCAGGGTCCGCCCTTCCAGCTC
>CAUQPA010000419.1:0-4495 GCA_963519325.1 uncultured Pseudomonas sp.
CCTATTCCCAGCTCGCGCAGGGCGGCCAACTGGCGATGGATGAGGGTCGCATCCCCCAGCAGGGCGTTTTCGGTGACCTCCAGCTCCAGACGCCGGGGATTGACCGGATAGCGCCGTAGCAGGTCGGTGGTGTGGTCGGTGAAGTCCGGATCGTTGAGGTCGTGGGCGGAAATGTTGATGGCCACCCCCAGCCCGCGGCCCTCGCGCTGCCAGTGGTAGGCCTGGCGAATGGCGTTGCGCATCACCCAGCGACTCAGGGCGGTGATCAGCGCGGTCTTTTCCGCCAGGGGAATGAATTCCGCCGGACTGATAGGTCCCAGGTGCGGATGCTGCCAGCGCAGCAGTGCTTCGACGCTATGGCAGCGGCCGGTGGCGAGGTCGATGCGCGGCTGGTAGACCAGGCTCAGCTGGTCGTCAGCGCGCAGGGCCTGGGGCAGGGCGCTGAGCAGGGCGAAGGCGCGGCGGTAGGCGGCATCATGCTGCGGATCGAAGTGGCGGCAGCCACGCATCTCGGCGCGGGCATCGTCGGCGGTGGCAATCAGGGCGCGCAGCCAATCGGTCGGATGATCGTCGGTCAGCGACATGACCCCCAGGCCGAGCCGGGTCTGGATGGGGATGCCGTTGTAGTCGAGTACACCGGTCAGCTCCTGTTGCAGGGCATCGAGCAAGGCCTGCTGCGCGGTCTCGTCGGTGTCCTGCAGCAGGAAGCCGAAGCGGGCGGCGCCCAGGCGGTACAGCGGCTGGTCGGCTGGCAGCAGGCGGCGCAGGTGCTGCTTGATCGCGCGCTGCAAACCGTCGAAGTGCGCCTGGCCCATGGCCTTGACGAAGTCGTTGAGATAGCTCTGGGCGAACAGGTCGGCGGCCACGGCGACGACACGGCGGCCTTCGCGGGTCAGCGCCTCGGCATCCTCGCTGAAGCGCTGGCCGTTGGGCAGTTGGGTGACCGGGTCCCAGAAGGCTTCCGTGCGCAACCGTTCGATGTGCTGGCTAGCCAGGTTGGCCAATTGCTGGAGCACCAGCAGGCGCTCCTCGGGCAGGGCCGCGCGCGGGGCCACGTCGAACATGCACAGGCTGCCCAGTATCATGCCCTCGGCGGTGCGCAGCGGCGCGCCGAGGTAGTAGCGGACCTTCGGCGTGCCCTTGACCGCCGCCAGGGCAGCGAAGCGTGCATCGTCGCGGGCGTCTTCCACCTGCAGAATTTCATTGCTCCCCTGCAGGTACTGGCAGAAGGACTCTTCGCGCGGCACGCTGAAGGGCTCGCAACCGACCGTGGCCTGGCAATGCACCTGCTGCCCATCGAGGAAGCAGATCATCGCGAAGGGCATGTCGAACAGCCGGGCACAGAGCTCGGTGATATCACAGAAGGCCCGGTCGGCCGGCCGGTCGATCAGGGCGAGGTCGCGCAGCAGCGCGAGACGCTGGCGTTCTTTGGCTGCAGTGAATGGCGCAGGCTCCATGGCAACGTCTCGATACGCTGTAGTAGCAGATTGCTACTTAGAGCGTGATCGGGTCGAGAGTTCCCTTGTCGTGCGCCTCACAACCGCCGCGGAGCCCTAGCCCTCAGGCGGCGAAGTAGAAGACCGCGAACAGTCTGGCCGGATCGGTCCAGACCCGGACCTGTCTGAATCCGGCATCCTCGGCCAGCGCACGAAAGCTTTCCAGACTGTATTTGTAGGAGTTTTCCGTGTGCAGCCGCTCGCCTTCGCGGAAGGTGAAGCGCTGGCCTTCCAGACGTACGGTCTGGTCGCGGGTACTGACCAGGTGCATCTCGATCCGCGCGTACTGGGCATTGAAGAACGCCAGATGGCGAAAACGGCTGGGATCCAGGTCGGTGTCCAGCTCGCGGCGGATGCGGTGCAGCAGATTCAGGTTGAAGTCGGCGGTCACCCCGGCGGCATCGTTGTAGGCGGCGTCCAGCCGAGCCTGGTCCTTGATCAGGTCCACGCCGATCAGCAGGCCTCCGGTAGCCGGCAACATCCGCTGCAGGTTACGCAGGAAGACGCCGGCTTCTTCCGGGGTGAAGTTACCGATGCTCGAACCGGGAAAGAAGGCGATGGGGCGCAAGCCTTCCAGGCTGGCGGGCAGGGCCATGGGACGGCTGAAGTCGGCGCAGGCGGCGCTGACATCTAGCCAGGGATAATCCGCCGCCAGCCGCTGGGTGCTGCTGAGCAGGAAATCCCGGGAAATGTCGATGCCCAGGTAGCCTGCGGGTCGCATGGTTTCCAGCAGCAGGCGTACCTTGCGGCTGGCGCCGCTGCCCAACTCGACCAGCGCCGCGTCCCGTCCGGCCAACTGGGCGATCTCGCCGGCGGCCTTGGCCAGGATGGCTTCCTCGGTGCGGGTGGGGTAGTACTCCGGTTGCTGGGTGATGGCTTCGAACAGCTCGGAACCGCGCTGATCGTAGAAGTACTTGGGCGAGAGCGCCTTGGGTGTCTGGCCGAAGCCCTGGAGTACATCGCTGCGCAGTGAACTGTCGGCGACCTTCGCCGTTTGCTGATCGAAGAAGCGTACGGCGAGGGCCATGGGTCATACCTCTCGGGCCAGGCGCAGGCCGGAGAACTGCCAGCGCATGGTGGGATAGAAGAAGTTGCGATAGGAGGCGCGCACATGGTCCTGGGGTGTGGCGCAACAGCCACCGCGCAGCACCATCTGGCCGGACATGAACTTGCCGTTGTACTCGCCCAGGCTGCCCGGGAGTGGCTTGAACCCGGGGTAGGGGCGGAAGGCACTGCCGGTCCATTCCCAGACGTCGCCGAACAGCTGGCGCATGCCGCTGCCAGCCGCCGCGACCGGTTGCAGCCGGTCCTGCTCGACGAAGTTACCGGCGATCGGTTGGCGCGCTGCCACGGTTTCCCATTCCGCTTCGGTGGGCAGGCGGGCACCGGCCCAGCCGGCATAGGCGTCGGCCTCGTAGAAGCTCAGGTGGCAGACCGGCGCGTCCAGGTCGAGGGGGGTCAGGCCGCCCAGGGTGAAGTGATGCCAGACCCCGTCGAGCTTCTCCCAGTACAGCGGCGCCTGCCAGCCCAGGGTGCGGATCGCGGCGGCGCCGTCGGAGAGCCAGAGCTCGCTGCGGCCGTAGCCCCGGTCCTCGATGAAGGCCAGGTACTCGGCGTTGGTGACGAGGCGGTCGGCCAGCTGGAAGTCATCGACGAACTGGCGATGGACCGGCGTCTCGCAATCGAAGGCGAAGCCCTCGCCCGCGTGGCCGACATGGCGTACGCCGCCGGGGTGGCTTTCCCAGCCCAGCGGCGCTACCTGGCTCGCGCTGGCCTTGGCCAAGTCGGCACGATAGACCGGATGCAGCGGGTTCTGCGCCAGGATGTGCTTGATGTCCATCAGTAGCAGTTCCTGGTGCTGCTGTTCGTGGTGCAGCCCCAGCTCCAGCCGCCGCTCGATCTCGGCGGCATGCTCCACGGGCGGGGCGCCGAGGAGTTCGGCCATGGCCACATCGACCGCGGCGCGGAAGCGATAGACGTCCTCCACCCCCGGGCGCGACAGGTGACCCCGGGCGGTCCGCGGAAAGGGCTTGCCGTGGGTTTCGTAATAGGAGTTGAACAGGTAGTCGTAGGCGGGATTGGGCGTCTGGTAACCCTTGAGGAAGGGTTTGAGGATGAAGGCCTCGAAGAACCAGGTGACATGCGCCAGGTGCCATTTCGGCGGACTGACGTCGGGCATGCTCTGGATGACGTAATCCTCGACGGTAAGCGGGGCACAGAGGGCTTCGCTGGCCCGGCGTACCTGACGATAGCGTTCCAACGGGGTTGCGGCGGTAACGCTCGCTGCGGGCAGTTCGCGGGCGAGAGGATTCATGGGGAGCTCCCGGGTCGGTCTTCCTGTGGTCAGGAAACCGACCGGGCGGCATAAGCAAAGTTCGGCAAGTTATGACGGGCGGTCTCGCTTGTGCGAGTGGTCTACCACCAGGTTTCCAGCTGGACGCCGAAGTTGTTGCCGTGCCGGGCGTCGCCGAAGGCGCCGGTATCGGACAGGGCGGTGCCGGCTGCAGCAGCGTCCTGAGCCCCCCGGTTCCAACTGGCGTAGGTCCAGTAGAGACGGATTTCCGGCCGGTCCATCAGGCCCATGCCGCCCAGCGCCAGGGTCGGAGCCACCGTCACCTTGTTCAGCGTGCGGGTGGCGCCGCTGTCCGGATGGATCTGGTCGTGGCCGAACTCCACCTGCAGCTTGAACAGCCGGGTGAAGGCATAGCTGGGGCGGACGCCGAAGGAATACCAGGTCTGGCCGGCGTCGCCCGGCGCCCGGTCGCGCTGGTACAGCGCCAGCAGCTGACCACCGAAGCGCGGCGTGATCTGCCAGCGGGGTGACTCCAGGACGCGCAGGCTTTCGTAGTCCTGGTCGGCGGTCAGGCTGCCGGTGGCGCCCAGTCCGGTACCCGGCCCACGGCCGTATTGCACGGTGAAGACGTTGACCCCACCGAAGAAGGCGCTCTGCTTGTGCTCGGCGGTAGCCGACCAGCCGCTGTGGGCCCCCTGTACCTGGC
>CAUQPA010000420.1:0-4478 GCA_963519325.1 uncultured Pseudomonas sp.
GTACTCGGCGATCAGCCGCGCGAGCCAGGTTTCCGGATTACCGGCCAGCTCCGCCAGTTCACCCATCTCCGGACTGGGCGTCTCGTGCAGCGCCTCGGGGGCGAGCAAGACTGCCAGGGAGGTGGCCTCCATGGTGGGATGCCGGTAGAAACCCGCCACTTCCTGGCAGAGCCCCAGCAGGGCCCCGTGGAGGTGGAACAGGCTGGCTTCGCGTTCGGCCATGATACGCCCCTGGCTATGCGCCGAGGGCGCGGCCTGGGCCGAGCGCCAGCTGTCCAGCGCCAGGCCGGCGAAATAGAGCTTCTGGTTGGTCCGGGTGTAACGCTCGTTGGCCATGCCCTTCTCCTGCGACCGGCGCACCGGTCGGCTTCTCTCCGCCAGGGTCGACTATGCCCTAGCGCTTCTCTTCCACCTGCCACTTCTTGCCGTCATAGAAGGCCTTCCAGCCGGTGGGCTTGCCCTCGACCTCGGTCTGCACGTATTGCTCCTTGGTCTTGCGGCTGAAGCGGATCACCGCCGGACGCCCCTCGCCATCCTTCACCGGGGCACTGAGCAGATAATGGTACTTGGGATCGATCTCGTCGCGATGGGGCAGCAATTCGCTGACCAGCGGCGCGCGGGTCTCGCGATTCTTCGGGAAACCACTGGCGGCGAGGAACAGGCCCGAGGCACCGTCACGCAGCACATAGGTGTCGTCGACCTTCTCGCAACGCAGCTCCGGCATGGGCACGGCATCCATCTTCGGCGGGGCCGGCTCGCCGTTCTTGAGCAACTTGCGGGTGTTCTTGCAGGCCGGGTTGGTACAGCCGAAGAACTTGCCGAAGCGGCCGGTCTTGAGCTGCATCTCGCTGCCGCACTTGTCGCATTCCAGCGACGGCCCCTCGTAGCCCTTGATGCGATAGCTGCCTTCCTCGATCTCGTAGCCCGGGCAGTCCGGGTTGTTGCCACAGACGTGCAGCTTGCGGTGCTCGTCGATCAGGTAGGCATCCATCGCGGTGCTGCAGATGGGGCAACGGTGCTTGCCGCGCAGGACCAGGGACTCGGACTCGCCCTCGTCGTCCTCGGCGATCTCGTCGCCCGGCACCAGGTTGATGGTGGCCTTGCAGCGTTCCTTGGGCGGCAGGGCATAGCCCGAGCAGCCGAGGAAGACCCCGGTGGAGGCGGTGCGGATCATCATCGGCCGGCCGCAGACCTGGCAGGGAATGTCGGTCAGGGTGGGCTGGTTGGCCCGCATGCCCTTCTCGCCGGCCTCGGCGGTTTCCAGCTTCTGCTTGAAGTCACCATAGAATTCGTCGAGCAGGTTCTTCCAGTCCCGCTCGCCCTGGGCCACGTTGTCCAGGTTGCCTTCCATGTTGGCGGTGAAGCTGAAGTCCATCAGGTTGGCAAAGCTTTCGTTGAGGCGATCGGTGACGATGTCGCCCATCTTCTCGGCATAGAAACGGCGGTTGTGCACCGTCACGTAGCCACGATCCTGGATGGTAGAAATGATGGCCGCATAGGTGGAGGGCCGGCCGATGCCACGCTTCTCCAGTTCCTTGACCAGGCTGGCTTCGGAGAAGCGCGCCGGCGGCTTGGTGAAGTGCTGGCTCGGGTCGAGCTTGACCAGGCCGAGGTCCTCGCCCTGCTTCATCTCGGGCAGGACGTCGTCGTCGCCCGGCTTGCTCTGCTGCGGCAGCACGCGGGTGTAGCCGTCGAATTTGAGAATGCGGCCACGGGCGCGCAGCTCGAAGTCCCCTGCCGCGGCGGTCACCGTGGTGGACAGGTATTCGGCGGGCGGCATCTGGCAGGCCAGGAACTGGCGCCAGATCAGCTCGTACAGGCGCTCGGCGTCCCGCTCCATGCCCGACAGGCTGTTGGGCTTGACGTTGACGTCGGACGGGCGGATAGCCTCGTGCGCTTCCTGGGCACCTTCGCGGCTGCCGTAGACATTGGCCTTTTCCGGCAGGTACTGCTTGCCGAATTCGCTCTCGATGTAGCCGCGGGCCATGGCGATGGCATCGCCCGACAGGTTGGTCGAGTCGGTACGCATGTAGGTGATGTAGCCGGCCTCATAGAGACGCTGGGCCATCATCATGGTCTTCTTCACCCCGAAGCCCAGGCGATTGCTCGCCGCCTGCTGCAGGGTGGAGGTGATGAAGGGTGCCGAGGGCTTGCTGCTGGTCGGCTTGTCCTCGCGCTTGGCGATGCGATAGGCGGCCTTTTCCAGCTTGGCCAGGGCGGCCTTGGCCTGGGCTTCGTTCAGCGGCTTGAAGGCTTCGCCCTTCTCGCGCACCACCTCGAAGCGTACCTGGGCCTTTTTCGGCGTGGCCAGGTCAGCGTGGATTTCCCAGTATTCCTCGGGGACGAAGGCGCGGATCTCGCGCTCGCGCTCCACCACCAGCTTGACCGCTACCGACTGCACCCGACCAGCGGAGAGGCCGCGGGCGATCTTCGACCACAGCAGCGGCGAGACCATGTAGCCGACCACGCGATCGAGGAAGCGGCGCGCCTGCTGGGCGTTGACTCGGTTGATGTCCAGCTCGCCGGGCTGGGAGAAGGCCTCCTGGATGGCCTTCTTGGTGATTTCGTTGAAGACCACGCGCTTGTAGCGCGAGTCGTCGCCACCGATGGCTTCCCGCAGGTGCCAGGCGATGGCCTCCCCTTCGCGGTCCAAGTCGGTCGCGAGATAGACGGTGTCGGCGTCCTTGGCCAGGCGGCGTAGTTCCTCGATCACCTTTTCCTTGCCGGGCAAGATCTCGTAGTGCGCCTTCCAGCCGTGCTCGGGGTCGACCCCCATGCGCGTGAAGAGCTGGCGCCGGGCCTTTTCCTTGGGTGACAGCGCGGGCGCCTCGGCGGCGGTCTTGCGCGTCTTGGCGGCGGGCTCCTTGGCGGTGCCGGCGCCGCTGGTGGGAAGGTCGCGGATGTGGCCGATGCTCGACTTCACCACGTACTGGTTGCCCAGATACTTGTTGATGGTCTTGGCCTTGGCCGGGGATTCCACGATGACCAGCGATTTACCCATGGGAGAGTCAGATTCCTGCTTGAAAGCGATGAGCGAGCGAAAGGCGAGCGCCGGGACGGCGGATGGAGGACCAGAACGTCTTCAGTCTGGTGCGCCGGGGGCGGTCGGCCAACGCGGCACCGCTATATATAGTGGCGATGTCGGCAAGGTCAAGGCTGGGGCGTGGCATCCAGACCCAAGGGATCGGCTTCGACGCTGATCAGCGCGAAGCGCGGCACCTGCTCGCCATCGACTTGGACGCTCTCGCGAAACATGCTCAGGGGCCGGGCCCAGAGTCCGTATTCGCCGTACAGCGCCTGATAGATGACCAGCTCTTCCTCGGTCTCCGAATGGCGGGCCACGCCCAGTACCCGATACTGCTGACCCTTGTAGTGGCGGTAGAGTCCCGTCTGCAATGCCATGTTCCACCTCGAAAAAAGAAAACCGGGGCGGCCCTGGGGGCGCCCCGGTCGGATGACGCGCGCCGCGGTTCAGCGCAGGCGTTCGAACACCGTGGTGATGCCCTGGCCGAGACCCACGCACATGGTGGCCAGGCCGAAGGTGCCGTCGTTCTGTTTCATGACATTTAACAGCGTGCCTGAAATCCGGGCGCCAGAGCAACCGAAGGGGTGACCCAGGGCGATGGCGCCGCCGTGCAGGTTGACCTTCTCGTCCATCTTGTCCAGCACCTTGAGGTCCTTGAGCACCGGCAGGGCCTGGGCCGCGAAGGCTTCGTTGAGCTCGATGAAGTCGATGTCGGCGATGGTCAGGCCGGCGCGCTTGAGCGCCTTCTGCGAGGCCGGCACCGGACCGTAGCCCATGATCGCCGGATCGACACCGGCCACCGCCATGGCGCGGATCCTGGCCAGCGGCTGCAGACCCAGATCCTGGGCGCGCTGGGCCGACATGACCAGCATGCAGGAGGCGCCGTCGGTGATCTGGGAGGAAGTGCCGGCAGTCACGGTGCCGCCCTTGGGATTGAAGGCCGGCTTGAGCTCGGCCAGGCCCTCGACGGTGGTTTCCGGGCGAATGGTTTCGTCATGGCTGAAGACCTTGAGGAAACCGTTCTCGTCGTGACCTTCCAGGGGAATGATCTCGTCCTTGAACTTGCCTTCCTGGGTGGCCTTCCAGGCCAGTTGGTGCGAGCGATAGCCGAACTGGTCCTGGGCCTCGCGGGTGATGCCGTGCATCTTGCCCAGCATCTCGGCGGTCAGGCCCATCATGCCGGAGGCCTTGGCGGCGTGCAGCGACAGCTGGGGGTTGGGATCGACGCCGTGCATCATGCCGACGTGGCCCATATGCTCCACCCCGCCGACGACGAAAACGTCGCCGTTGCCGGTCTGGATCGCCTGGGCGGCGGTGTGCAGAGCGCTCATGGAGGAGCCGCACAGGCGGCTCACCGTCTGGGCGCCGCTGGTGTGCGGGATGCGCGTCAGCAGCGACGCCATGCGGGCGATGTTCCAGCCCTGCTCCAGGGTCTGGTTGACGCAGCCCCAGA
>CAUQPA010000421.1:0-4463 GCA_963519325.1 uncultured Pseudomonas sp.
GTTTCTGCTTCTGACCGCCTGCGCCCATCAAAAGCACCCCCTGACCCATTCCACAGAAGCCCCCAACCAGTGGCAGGCAGTCGCACAGCCACAACGCGAACGCTTGGACACCTGGTGGCAGGATTTCGCCGATCCCGCGCTAGCGCCCCTGATCGAGCAGGCCCGACGCAACAGCCCAGATCTCGGCGCCGCCCTCGCCCGGGTGGAGCAGGCACGCGCCCAGGCCCAGGTCGCCTCCGCCAACCGTTTGCCAGCCCTGCAGGCGGGCTTCAACGGCAATCACGAACGACTGCTCCAAGGCACCGGCTACAGCGGTATCGATACCTACCGCGATGATCGCCGCCTGGAAGTCTTCAGCCTCGGTCTGGCAGCCAGCTACGAGGTGGACTTCTGGGGTGGGGTAGCCGCCCGGGCGCGCAGTGGCGTGGCCACCTGGCAAGCCAGTGCCTTCGACCGTGACACCCTGGAGCTCACCCTGGTCACTGCCGTAGCCGCGAGCTACCTCGACCTCAGCGCGATCCAGGCGCGTACCGCCATCGCCCAGCGCAACCTGGACAATGCCGAGCAGGTACTGGCGCTGGTCAGCACCCGCCAGGCCGCCGGAGCCGCCAGCCCCTTGGAAGAGGCCCAGCAGCGCGGGCTGGTCGCTCGCCAGCACCAACGACTCGAAAGCCTGCGGCAGGACGCTGCCAATACCCGCCTGACACTAGCCACCCTGTTGGGCGAGCCGGTGGAGCGGCTGCGCCTGGCCGCCGGTGACTTCGCCCAACTGCGGGTACCGGAAACGGGCGCGGGCCTGCCCAGTGACCTGCTCGCTCGCCGCCCCGATGTGGCCCGTGCCGAAGCCCGCCTGGCGGCGGCTCAGGCTGATGTCCAGGTAGCGCGGAGCCTGATGTTGCCGCGGCTGACCCTCAAGGCCAACCTGGCGGTAGGCGCCGACCACCTGGCCGACTTGGTTTCCAACCGCTACTACGACCTGGGCGGCGCACTCCTGGCACCGATTTTCAACGCCAGCGCCCTACGGGCCGGCTACCAGGCCAGCCAGGCACGTCAGCAGGAGCTGCTGGAAAACTACCGCAGGGCCCTGCTAGACGCCTTCGCCGACGTAGACCGGGCGCTCAACGACAGCAGCGGACTGGATCGGCAACTGCACTGGCAGGCTCAAGCCCTGGACCAGGCCCAGCAGGCCTTCGCCTTGGCCGAGACCCGCTACCGCGCCGGCGCCGACACCCTGCTGACCCTGCTCGACGCCCAGCGGAGCCTCTACCAGGCCCAGGACGATGCCATCACCCTGCGTTTGCAGCGCCTCAAGGCCAGCGTCGCGCTGTTCAAGGCGTTGGGAGGCGGCTGGGAGGCGGGAAAGACTCACTGAGGATTGCCGACCTAGAGCCCCACCCGTATTATTGATAACAATTATCAATTACAATAACGGTCATGACCAGTCAGCCGCCCGCCCTTCCTTCCCGCGATGACCGCGCCCTCATCGATCACCTCTACCGCGAACACCAGGGCTGGTTGCGTGGCTGGCTGCGCAAGCGGCTCGGCTGTCCACAGCATGCGGCCGATGTCACCCACGACACCTTCCTGCGCATCCTCTCCGCGCCCGAGCGACTCGAACTGCAGCAGCCCCGCTCCTTTCTGGGCACCGTCGCCCGCCGCCTGCTGGTTGACCGTGCCCGCCGCGAAGTCCTTGAACGCACCTACCTGGAGGAATTGCAGCGCCAGGTGGACGCTGGCGACGCCATGCCCTCGGCCGAGGCGGTGGCGAGTGCCCTGCAGGTGCTCGAGCAACTCGCGGCGGCCCTGCGGGGTCTGGCGCCCCGGGTGCGCACGGCCTTCCTGTTGCGGCAACTGGAGGGGCTGGGCCAGGAGGAGATCGCCATCCGCCTCGGCGTCTCGACCCGCATGGTGCGCAAATACCTGGTGCAGGCCTTGCTGCACTGCCATCAGCAACTGGGTGACGCGACGTGAGCCGCCACGAAGCGGCCATCCTGGCCAAGGCGGCGGACTGGCTCGTGCGCCTGGAAGATGCCCCTGAATACCACCAGGCCTTCACTGCCTGGTGTGCAGAGGATCCGCGCCACCAGGCAGCGGTCGACAGCCTGCAGCAGACCTTGCAACGCCTCGAGCCCCTGGCCGCCATGCCGGCCCAGGCGGCCCTGAACGCGGTACAACGTCTTGCGCCTGAGCGCAGCGGTCGAGGGCGCGCCCTCACCGCCCTGTCGCTCACCCTGGGCCTGTTGCTACCCACGACCCTCTGGCTCCAGGCCAATCCCCCCGCCTATCTAATGGCCGACCTCAAGACCGGTACCGCCGAATGGCGCGAGACGCGCCTGGCCGACGGTAGCCGCCTGCTCCTCGACGCCCAGTCGGCGGTGGATCTGGAATTCGACGCCCAGCAACGCCGCCTGAGGCTCATCCAGGGTGACATCCTTGTCGACGTTGCCCACGACGGTGACAGGCCCTTCATCGTCGAGACGCCTTACGCGAGCATCCACGCCCTAGGAACCCGCTTCGTCGTCGAACAAGGCGATTCGACGACCTGGGTGACCATGCTCGAGTCCCGCACCGAAATCAGCAGTACCGCTACCGGCGCCCGCATCATCCTGGCCGCCGGACAGCGCCTGCGCCTCGATGCCCAAGGACCGGGCTCGCCCGAGCACCTGGATGTCACGCCGCTGGAGCAGGCCTGGCAGCGACGGCAACTGGTGGTCTGGGACCGCCCGTTACCAGAGGTGCTGGCCACCCTTGCCCGCTCTCAACCAGGCTACCTAAGCTACGACGCCCAAGCCCTGGCCGACTTCAAGGTTTCCGCGGTACTGCCCCAGGACGATCCCCAGGCAGCCCTGACCTTACTGGCGCGCAGTTTTCCCCTGGACGTAAGGCACTACGGCCCCTGGCTGACCCGCGTCACCCTCGCCCAGAAAAAATAATAACGCCTGCGGTTCCGCTTTGGCGGGCTCGTCCGTCCTGGTTAGCACACGCCAACCTGACAGGTACGTCCATGCGCCTCTTCCACCCTCGCCTCGCCCCCCTGACCCTCGCCCTGCAGTTGGGCTTGCCCCTTGCCCTGGGCCTCACCATCCCACCCGCCCAGGCCCAGACCCACGTCCAGCGCTACGACCTGCCAGCAGGCCCCTTGGGCGAGTCCCTCAACCGCCTCGCCAGCCAGGCCGGTATCGCCCTCTCCTTCGACGCCAACCGTGTGCGCGACCTCCGCGCGCCGGCTCTGCAGGGTAGCTATAGCCTTGAGGACGCATTCGCACGCCTACTGAAAGGCAGCGGACTTGAAGCTCAAGGTGGCAACGAGGGATATGTGCTGGTGGCGACGGAAAAAGGTCCCTACGAACTAGGTGTAACGGAAATCAGTGCGCAGGGCCTGTCCACCACGGTTACCGAAGGCACCGGCTCCTACACTACAAAAGCGACCTCCGCTGCCACGGGCTTGAGCCTTTCCTCCCGCGAAACCCCGCAATCGGTGAGCGTCGTCTCTCGGCAGCGTATCGACGACCAGAATCTGGTCACCGTCGCGGACATTCTGGGCAATGCACCAGGCATCGCCACCCTGCAGCTAGACAGTGAGCGCACTATATTTTCTTCCCGGGGCTTCTCGATTAACGACTTTCAATACGACGGGATGTCCAGCTACTACAAGAGCAACTACGCCGCGGGTGAATCGGAGCTGGATTCGGCCATTTACGACCGGATCGAGATTGTACGAGGAGCCACCGGTCTGCTCACCGGAGCCGGTCAGCCTTCAGCTTCGGTCAACTTGGTACGCAAACGTGCCGATAGCCGTGAATTCCACGGTGAGGCCCAGGTCAGCGCCGGCTCTTGGGACAACTACAGAAGCATGCTGGATCTATCAGGAGCTCTTACTCCTGAAGGTAACGTTCGGGGCCGCTTGGTAGGCGCCTATCAGGACAAGAAAGCGTTTTTTGATCGCTACTCACGGGAAAGTCAGGTGGTTTACGGCGTGGTAGACGTCGACCTGACCGATGCCACTACCTTGAGCCTTGGTGCGAGCTACCAGAAAAGCAACGCGGAGGGTCTGACTTATGGCGGTGTACCACTGTGGTACAAGGACGGCTCACGGACCGATTTCAGCCGTTCCTTCACCGTCGCACCGAAATGGAATGCCGAAGACGTCGAGGTCGAAAACGTCTTCATCAATCTTGATCATAGTCTCGACAACGACTGGAAAGCCGAGGCGCGGATGATGTACGGCCGCAATAAAGTCGACAACGCTCGGCTGTTCGTTTGGGGTCATCCTGACCGGGAAACCGATCTGATCAACGACGAGCCTTCTCGGGCACGTTTCCCAGGAAAGCGGGAGCAGGATAACTACGATTTTAGGTTGTCTGGCCCCTTCCAATTGCTCGGGCGCAAACACGAGGCGATCCTAGGTACGAGCTATTTCGATCAGGACTATTCCTACGATTGGATGGGGGCTAGCACTCCGT
>CAUQPA010000422.1:0-4458 GCA_963519325.1 uncultured Pseudomonas sp.
GTGAAGGGATGCACCCCAGGTGGGTGCAGATGGCGGTGACCACGAAGAGGTCCGGCCGCCGCGAGCGCAACCTTGGATCGACATAGGGCGGCTGGCTGGACTCCCTGGAATCCGGATCGGCGAGTTCGGCGGCGTCGGCCAGCAGCCGGGCCTGCTCCGCCGCGCTGCGGCGCAGCACGCAGACCGGCTGGCCGCGCCACTGTACGGTGAGCTGCTCGCCTTCGCGCAAGGCGGAGATATCGACCTGCACCGGCTCCGCTGCGACCTCCGCCGAGCGACTGGGCCGCAGGGCACAGACGAAGGGCACGCTACCGGCCGCCAGGCCCAGACCGCCCACCGCGGAGGTGGTGGCGATCAGCAGGCGGCGGCGCTGGGCATCGGGCGCATCGTCGGTCACGTCAGGCTTCCCGGCTCCATTTCCAGCGTCACGCCGAAGCGCTCCCGCACCGAGGTGCGGATGCGTTCCGCCAGCGCCAGGACATCGCGACTGCGGGCGCCGCCGAAGTTGACCAGCACCAGCGCCTGGGCGGCATGCACCCCCACGGCGCCGTCGCGATGACCGCGCCAGCCGGCCTGGTCGATCAGCCAGCCGGCGGCCAGCTTGACCGAGCCATCGGCCTGGGGATAGGTCGGCAGGGCCGGATAATCGTCCTTGAGTGCGGCAGCCGCGGCCGCCGTCACCACCGGATTCTTGAAGAAGCTGCCGGCGTTGCCCAGCACCGCCGGGTCGGGCAACTTGCTGCGGCGGATGGCGCAGATCGCCGCGCTGACCGCCTCGGGTGTCACCTGCGCGACGCCCGCCTCGGCCAGGGCCTGGCGTACCGGACCATAGTCCAGTACCAGTTGCGGCTGGCGACTGAGCTGGAAGCGTACGCGCAGCACGATCCAGCGGCCGGCCTCAGCCTTGAAGCGGCTCTCGCGATAGGCGAAGGCGCAGTCCTCCGGCGCCAGCTCATGGATCTCTCCGCTGTGGCGGTCGAGCGCCGTGACCCCGGCGCACCTGTCCTTCACCTCGACGCCATAGGCGCCGATGTTCTGGATCGGCGAGGCACCCACGGTGCCCGGGATCAGGCTGAGATTTTCCAGGCCGTACCAGCCGTTGGCCAGGGTGGTCATGACGAAGGAATGCCAGGGTTCGCCGGCTTCGGCTTCCACCAGCAGGGCATCGCCCTCCTCCGCCAGCAGGCGGATGCCGCGCGAGGTCAGGCGCAGCACCAGACCCTCGACCCGCTCGGGCAGGACCAGGTTGCTGCCGCCACCCAGCACCCGCAGCGGTACGCCCAGGTCACGGGCCAGCGCCAGGGCCTCCCGGACCTCGGTATCGCTGGCGGCTTCCAGGTAGCGGTCGGCCTCGGCGACCAGGCCGAAGGTGTTGAGTCCCTGCAAGGGGACCCGTTGCTGGACGTCAGCGACCATGACGGGTAGCCACCTCGGCAACCAGGCCATCGCAGGCGCTTTCGAGCAGGTCGAGGACCCGTTCGAAGCCGGCTGCGCCGCCGTAATAGGGATCGGGCACCTCGTCCACCGCCAGGCCCTGGCGCGCCAGGAAGAGTTCGGGCACCGCGCCCTTGGCGTCTGCCGGCCGCAACTGCTCCAGCCAGGCGAGGTTGTCGTGGTCCATGGCCAGGATCAGGTCGAAGCGCTGGAAGTCTTCGGCGGTGACCTGGCGGGCGCGCAGGCCGCCGATGTCATAGCCACGACCGGCCGCGGCCTGGATGGCACGGGAATCCGGCGCCTTGCCGACATGCCAGTCGCCGGTGCCGGCCGAGTCCAGCGCTACCGCCGCGGCCAGGCCGGCGGCGTCCAGCTTGGCCCTGAGGATGCCTTCGGCGGTCGGTGAACGGCAGATGTTGCCCATGCAGACGAAGAGGATGCGCAGGGTCATCTAGGCTCCCAGCAGGCGCCGCACGCGCTCGAGGTCTTCCAGGGTATCCACCCCGGCCTGGGGCGCTTCCAGGGCATCGGCGACATGGATGCGCACGCCGTGCCAGAGTGCGCGCAACTGTTCCAGGGCTTCGGTCTCTTCCAGGGCACAGGGGCCCCAGCTGACGAAATCGGCGAGGAAGCCAACGCGATAGGCGTAGATACCGATGTGGCGACGATAGGGAAAGCCCGGGGGCAGCTGCGAGCGGTCGCCGGAGAAGGCATTGCGCGCCCAGGGCAGCGGCGCGCGGCTGAAGGTCAGCGCCAGGCCGTTCACGTCGGTGCTCACCTTGACCACGTTGGGATTGAACAGGCTGTCGACCTCGTGGATGGGCTCGGCCAGGGTGGCCACGCCGGCCTCGGGGTGAGCGGCGAGATTGTTCGCCACCTGGTCGATCACCGCCGGCGGAATCAGCGGCTCGTCGCCCTGCACATTGACCACCCGGGCGTCGTCGGCCAGCCCCAGCAGCTCGGCCACCTCGGCCAGCCGATCGGTGCCCGAGGCATGATCGGCGCGGGTCAGCAGCACCTGGGCGCCGAAGCCTTCGCAGGCGCGCAGGATGTCGTCGTGGTCGGTCGCCACCACCACCCGCTCGGCGCCACTGCGCCGGGCCTGTTCCCAGACGTGCTGGATCATCGGCTTGCCGGCGATGTCGAGCAGCGGCTTGTTGGGCAGCCGGGTACTGGCGAGCCGGGCCGGGATGACGACGGTGAAGGCGGTGCTCATTTGTCCAGGCGCTCGTCCGTGGTGATGACGCGCGCCTCGCTTTCCAGCATCACCGGGATGCCGTCGCGGATCGGAAAGGCCAGGCCGGCGGCCTTGCTGATGAGCTCGGTCTTGTCGTCGCTCAGGATCAGCGGGCTCTTGGTCAGGGGGCAGGCGAGGATGTCGAGCAGCTTGAGGTCCATGGGCGATAGTTCCGTCAGAGAGAGTGTTCGGGCAGCAGGCGGTCGAGGCGCCCATCCAGCCAGGCGACGAAGGCGGCCGAGGGCTGGGCGTCCACCGCCAGGTACCACCAGTCGGCGGCGGCGAAGGGCCGGCACTTGACCGCGTCCTTCTCGGTCATCACCAGCGGCAGCTCGGGCGTGAAGGCCAGGTCCGCGGCGCTGTAGGCGGCATGATCGGCGAAGGCATGGGGCAACGGCTGCCAGTGTAGTCCTTCGAGGGTGGCGAAGAAACGCCCGGGGTTGCCGATGCCGGCCAGGGCATGCAGGCGCTGCCCGGGCGGGAAGAAATCCAGCGGGCGCCGCTCGCCGCTGCGCAGATTGACCAGGGCGCTGGGCTGCAGGGTCAGGCCGAAGCCGTCGGCCGGATCGACCGCGGAGCCGTTGTGGATCACGGCGTCCACCTCGGCCAGGCGCTCCAGGGGTTCACGCAGGGGCCCGGCCGGCAGGCAGCGACCGTTGCCGAAGCCCCGCGCGGCATCGACCATCACTAGTTCCAGGTCGCGCGCCAGGCGATAGTGCTGCAAGCCGTCGTCGCTGAGGATGACATCGAGCGCTTCCTCGGCGAGCAGCTGCTCGACGGCGCGGCCCCGGTCGGGATCTATCACCAGGGGGATGCCGGTGCGCTGCACGATGAGCAGGGGCTCGTCCCCGGCACAGGCCGCGCTGTCGGTTGCCTGCACCCGCCAGGGCAGGCGCGGTGGCTGGGCACCATAGCCACGGCTGACCACGCCGACCCTGAGGCCACGGGCGCGCAGGTGGCCGATCAGCCAGAGGATCATGGGCGTCTTGCCGGTGCCGCCGACGGTGAGATTGCCCACCACGATGACCGGGATCGGCGCGCGATGGATGCTGCCCTGCCCCGCCAGGAAGCGTTGGCGCTTGCGCCGGGCGACCCGGCGATAGAGGGCTTCCAGCGGCGCCAGCAGGCCCAGGGCGGGATGGCCCTGGTACCAGGCGCGGACCAGGCGATCGCCCAGGCTCACGGGCGTTTCGCCTGGGCCTCGAGGGTGGTGATGCGCAGCTGGCTGAAGCCCAGCTTGCCGGCGGCGTCCATGGCCATCACCACCGACTGGTGGGTGGCGCGGCCATCGGCGGTGATCACCAGCGGCAGGCTGTTGTCGCCGCCGGACTCGCGCTGCAGGGCGGTGGTCAGGCCGGTCAGGTCGTTGCGCGCCAGGGTCTGGCCGTTCAGCGCCATCTGGCCTTCGGCGGTGATGCTGATTTCCAGGGTCTTGCCCTGGTTGGCCGCGGCGGCGGCGCTGTCGGCCTCGGGCAGCTCGATCTTCAGCTGGCTGGGCCGGCTGAAGGTGGCGGTCACCACGAAGAACAGCAGCAGGACGAAGATGACGTCGATGAAGGACGCCAGGTTGATATAGACCTCTTCGCGAGCGGCGCCCCCGGCGCGGCGACGGAATTTCACGCGGCGGCTCCTTCGCGGACGTCCACCTCGCGATCACCATGGAGGATGTCGACCAGCTTGACCGCTTCCTGCTCCATGCCGACCACCAGCTCGTCCACCCGGCGCAGCAGGTAGCGATGGAAGAACACGGCGGGAATCGCTACCCTGGCTCGTATACACATCTGACG
>CAUQPA010000423.1:0-4456 GCA_963519325.1 uncultured Pseudomonas sp.
CCATGACCTCATGCCAGTTGCAGTCACTGGCGGCCGGATTCCAGAAGTCATCGGTCGCGCCGCTGCCGCCGACGAAGGCCTCCTGGCCGTCGATGATGAAGATCTTGCGATGATCGCGGTGCAGGTTGTGCAACCCATGGCCGAAGCGTACGGGATTGAAGATGCGGATCTCCGCCCCTGCTTCCTCCAGCTGGCGCCGCAGATCGGCATCCATCCGCAGGGTACCGAAGCCATCGAACAGGCAACGCACGACGACGCCGCGGCGCGCCGCCTCGGTCAGGGCCACGAGCAGCCGCTCGGAGCAACTGCCGGCTTCCACCAGATAGAGTTCGACATCGATCTGGCGCTCGGCGCCAGCGATGGAATCGAGCATGGCTGGAAAGAACCGACCGCCGTCCACCAGCAATTCGAACCTGTTGTTTTCCCGCCATGGAAAGACGGCGCCCCGCATGCTTCCTACTCCGTGCCGATGGCCACTGCATAAGAAGGCCTGCGCGAGGGTTCGTTCAGTGACTTTCGGGGTTTGCCAAGCCTATCGCTCACCCGCGCCGCCTTGGCCGGTCTGGAATGGGAGCTGCTCGGCCACCCCGACCGATCGACGGGGTGCCCGGCGCCCCGCGTCCTTGCCACGGAGCCCCTTGGGCGGGCTCAGAGCGTGGGCTCGGGGCGTCGCGCGGTCCAGTCCACCTGTTGCGGGAAGCGCCCGGTCACCTCGGCGCTCAGCGGCCGCGAGACCAGGAAGCCCTGCATGATTTCGCAGCCGTGCTCGATCAGCCAGTCGCGCTGCTCCAGTGTCTCCACGCCTTCGGCGATCACTTCCAGATCCAGATTGCGACCCAGCTCCAGGATGGTGCTGACGATGGCCGCATCCCGGGAGGAATCCAGCATGTTGGCGATGAACAGCTGATCGATCTTCAGGGTGTCCAGCTCGAAGTGGCGCAGGTAGGCCAGCGAGGAATAGCCGGTGCCGAAATCGTCCACCGCGATGCGCACCCCCAGGGCACGCAGTTGCGACAGCTGCGCCCGGGTGTAGTCGATGTCGTGCATCAGCGCCGTCTCGGTCACCTCGATTTCCATCTGCTCCGGGCGCAGGCCATAGGTCTCGATGATCTGCCGCAGGCTCTCCGCCAGTTGCGGCATGCCGAATTGCACCGGGCTGAGGTTGATGCTCAGGAGCAGTTCGTCGCCATAGATTTCCTGCAGGGTCTGCAGCTTCATCGCGCCTTCGCGGAAGATCCAGTCGCCGATGCGATTGATCAGCCGGGTCTCTTCCAGCAGGGGAATGAACACGCTGGGCGAGACCTTGCCGGCCACCGTGTGCTCCCAGCGCAGCAGCGCCTCGAAGCCGCGCAGGCGGCCGTCGCGCAGATAGACCTGCGGCTGGTAGGCGAGCACGAAGTCCTTGTTGTCGATGGCGTTGCGCACGCTCTCTTCGAGCATCAGCCGCGAGCGGGCGCGGCCGTTCATCTCCGGCGAGAAGAAGCGGTATTGCTGACGGCCGCCGCGCTTGGCCTCGTACATGGCGATGTCGGCGGATCGCAGCAGGCCATCCACGGTGTGGCCGCAATCGGGATAGCTGGCGATGCCGATGCTGGCGCCCAGGCTGACCTCCATGCCGTCGATGCGATGCACCGTGGCCAGCAGTTCCAGCAGTTTCTCGGCGACCCGGGCGGCATCCTCGGGATGCTCCAGGGAGTCGAGCAGCGCAGTGAACTCGTCGCCACCCATGCGCGCCAGGATGTCATAGGGCCGCATGCAGCTCTTGAGCTGCTCGGCGACGATGCACAGCACTCGGTCCCCCGCCTCGTGGCCGAGGGAGTCGTTGATGCGCTTGAAGCCGTCCAGGTCGATGTAGAGCACCGCCATGCGCTTGCCGTTGCGCCCGGTGCGCGCCAGCGCCGCTTCCAGGGTCTGGTTGAAGCCACGGCGATTGAGCAGGCCGGTCAGGGCGTCGGTGACCGCCTGGGATTCGAGCTGGTCCTGCAGTTCGCGCATGCGCGACATGTCCAGGGCGATGATGACCATGGCGCGCTGCATGCGCGGCAAGGGCGCGCAGGACAGCGCCACCGGCAGGAAGTCGCCACGACTGGTGCGCAGCCGGGCATCATGCAGGCGATAGGTCTCGCGGCGGTCGTAGTGCTCCATGAAGGGCGAGGTCTGCCAATCGTCGAGGCCCGTGCCGCCTTCCAGGAAATCGAGGAAGTTGGCATGGACCAGGTCGCTGACGCTGCACCTGAGCATGCGCGCGATGGCGGCGTTGGCGAAGGTCACCCGGCCCTGTTCGTTGACGGTGAGGATGCCTTCGGAGGCATTGTCGAGCAGCGAGTCGCTGAAGGACTTGGCCAGCTCCAGTTGCTGGGTGGCCTGCAGCAGTTCGCGTCGATTGCGCTCGTGGTCGAGCAGCGAGCGCACCTTGTGCCTGAGGATATTGGGATCGACCGGCTTGAGCAGGTAGTCGACCGCGCCGGTGGCATAGCCCCGCAGCACCGATTCGTAGGAATGGGCTTCGGCGGAAACGAAGATGATCGGAGTGAACCGGGTGCGCAGATTGCTGCGCATGATGCGCGCCACCTCGAAGCCGTCCATGATCGGCATCTGGACGTCGAGCAGCACCAGGTCCACGGTTTCGTCCAGCAGGTACTGCAGGGCACGCTCACCCGACGCTGCGGTGATCACCCGCCAGTTCCCTACTTCCAGCACGGCCTGCATGGCGAGCAGGTTCTCCATGCGGTCGTCCACCACCAGTAACACCGGGCCTTGCTCTGTCTGCGGCAACGGGCACTCCATCAAGCCTCTTCTCCCCGCGGCCTAGGCCGCCCAGCAGCAGCCATGAGCGGCTGGCTAACCCTTCCCGTTGTGATCCTGATAAACAGTGATGCCCTAACCCTACTAGCGTAGCAGCCAGGCAGGCGTCTGCCGCCTGCCAATCGGCAGGTGGGACCCCTTGCGACGTCTATCAGAGCGCAAAATGGAAAAGCAGTTTCCGCGCTGCTTCACGAAGGCGCGGAAACTGCGGCTCGCGGGCGACGAGCGGTCGTTACTGGGCGGGAGTGGCCGTCGCGCCTGGCAGGGGTCGCAGATTGACCTCGACCCGGCGATTCTGCGCCCGGCCGTCGGCGGTGGCGTTGCTGGCGATGGGCGCGTCGGGGCCGGCGCCACGGGTGCTCAGGCGCGCCGTGGGCACGCCCTGGGCGGTCAGGTAGCCAGCGACGTTCTGCGCCCGGCGCTGGGACAATTCGACGTTGTGGGCGCGGCTGCCGGTGCTGTCGGTGTAGCCGACGATCTCGATGCTGTTCTGGTCGAACTGCTTGAAGGAATTGGCCAGGTCGTTCAGCGGCTTGTAGAAGCTGTTGGCGATGTCGGCCGAGTCGGTGGCGAAGGTGATGTTGCCGGGCATGATCAGCTTGATGTCGTCACCCTGGCGCTGCACCTCGACGCCGGTATTCTCCATCTGCTTGCGCAGCTCGGCTTCCTGGCGGTCGGCGTAGTAACCGTACCCGGCGGCAGCGGCGCCCACTGCGGCGGCGCCGATCAGTGCCCCCTTGCCCCGGTGGTTGTGATCGATGGCCGCGCCGGCCACGGCACCGGCCAGCGCCCCCAGGCCACCGTACTTGGCGGTCTTGGACGTGCCACCGCTGGCCTGGCCCTGGTTTTCGTAGGGATTGGGGGATGCGCATCCGGCCAGGGCGGTCACGACCAGGCTGGCGAGAAGGATACGGGTTGGCAGCGCCATGTCTTGACTCCTTGAAGAACGATCGCGGCGGACTCTGCCGCACCTTGGGATTTTAGCCGCGTGATCTGAATCGCAACTGAACGAAGCGACGCCACTGGACACTTATCGCGATAGTGGGCCTCTAAGCCGGCGATAGGCAGAATCGAAGATGGATAGCTTGCACATCGATTTTTTACGATCTAAGGTTCGTTACAACCCGATATGACGATACGACCGCGATGGACGACATCCTCAAAGCCCTGGCCAATCCCTTGCGCCGCCAGATCCTGAGCTGGTTGCGCGATCCCCGGCAATACTTCCCGCACCAGGAGCACGACCCGGGCGTAGGGGTGTGCGCCGGACAGATCGAGGCGCGTGCCGGGCTGTCGCAATCCACGGTATCCGCCCACCTGGCGGTGCTGGCGCGGGCCGGGCTGGTCACCACGCGGCGGATCGGCCAATGGGTGTTCTACCAGCGCGACGAGGCCGCCATCCAGGCGTTCCTGCAGCGCCTCGCTCGCGAACTCTAGTCTGTGCAAGGAATCTTCATGCCCGCTTCTCTCATCGTGCTGGCGCTGAGCGCTTTCGCCATCGGCACCACCGAATTCGTCATCATGGGCCTGTTGCCCAACGTCGCCGCCGACCTCGGCGTGTCCATCCCCAGCGCCGGCTGGCTGGTCACCGGCTACGCCCTGGGCGTGGCCATCGGCGCACCCTTCATGGCACTGGCCACCGCCCACTGGC
>CAUQPA010000424.1:0-4445 GCA_963519325.1 uncultured Pseudomonas sp.
GCGTGGAGTGCACCTCCATCTGCCCCTTGTGGTTGTTGGTGATGATGAAGTACGACACCGATAGGCCCAGGCCGGTGCCCTGGCCCACTTCCTTGGTGGTGAAGAAGGGCTCGAAGATGCGCTTGCAGATGTCCTCGGGGATGCCGATGCCGTTGTCTTCCACCTGGATCTCCGCCCAGCCGCCGCGCAGCCGGGTGCGCAAGGTGATGCGGCCGTATTCGCCTTCCTCCTCGTCGTCCCTCAGGTGGATGGCCTGGGCGGCGTTCTTCAGCAGGTTGAGCAGCACCTGCTCCAGTTCGTTGGCGATCACCGGCACCGGGCCCAGCGCCGGGTCGAATTCACGCAGGATGGACAGGGTGCGGAAGTCGAAGCCTTCGGCCAGGTCGAAGTCGTTGCCGGCGATCTCGATGGCCTGGTCGATCAGCGGCGGCAGTTCGCTGGCTTCCATCTTGCGATTGCTGCGGCGGCTAAAGGCGAGCATGTGGCTGACGATCTTGGCCGCGCGGCTGCCGGCCTGGTGGATGCCGTCCAGCAGCCGCGGGATCTGCCGGCTCTCCAGGTAGCAGTTCACCGCATTGAGCTCGACGCCGGATTCGGCGGCCTGCTCCAGGTTTTTCGGCAGCTCCGGCGACAGCCGCCGGCGGATGTTCTGCACATTGTGCAGGATGGCGCCGAGCGGGTTGTTGATCTCGTGGGCCATGCCGGCCGCCAGGCCCCCCACCGAGAGCATCTTCTCCGACTGCACCATCATCTCTTCCATGTTCAGGCGCTGGGTGATGTCGTCGATGCGGATCACCACGCCGCGCCCGGCGCCGCCCATCAGCGGGTAGAAGGTGAGGGTGTAGTGGCGGGGGGTGTCGGTCAGCGCCCAGGTCACCCGTTCCACCTTTTCCACCCGCAGCAGTTCGGCGGTGCGGCTCAGTTGCGGCAGGAAGGGCTTGAGCGAGGGAAAGGCGAGGAACACCGGCTGGTTCAACGCCTCGTCCAGCTGGGTGCCGGAGAGGTGGGTAGCCTCCTGGTTCCACTGGGTAACGTAGAACTGCTCGTCCACCGCGATCAACGCCGAAGGCATGGAGTCGATGATGCTGTTGAGGTAGTTCTGGAAGCCGGTGAGCTTCTTCTCGATCTTGCCGCGGACCTGTACCTCCAGCTCCAGCTTGCGGTTGGAGCGGCGGGTTTCCTCGGCCAGGCTCTGCGCCTGGAGTACCGCGTACTGGGCATCGTCGCGGGCGCGCTTGAGTTGCTGCTCGCGGCCCTGGATGCGGCCGAGCATGGTGTTGAAGGATTCCGCCAGGCGCCCCAGCTCGTCCTCGCTGCCCTTGCTGGCACGCAGCGAATAGTTTTCCTCGCGGGTCACCTGGCGCGAGAGTTCTTCCAGCTCGCGGATGGGCAGGGTGATGAGCCGCTTGATCTGCCGCGCTACCACCAGCCAGAGCAGGATGCTGAAGGTCAGGATGGCCAGGCTGGCGGTCAGGGTGCCGCGGTAGAAGGCCCCCGGCAATTCGCTGCTGGCCACCAGCAGCAGGTGCCCGGGCGGGCCCTCGGGGCGGGGCAGTTCCACTAGCAGGTTGGTGCGGAATTCGCGCAGCCGCCAGGTCTGCAGTTCCTCGAAGCGCGCCGGTACCTGCAGGCGGTCACCGTTGTGCAACTCGGCCAGGCGCTGGCCCTGGCTGTCGTAGACCGCCGCCAGGCGCAGGGGCGCATAGCCGTCCAGCTGGTGCAGCTGGGCCTCGGCGGCGTCCGGCGAGGCCAGCACCTCACGGCTGAGCACGGGGCTGGCGAACAGCCGGCCGAGGGTCTGCAGCGCCTGGGGCGCCACGCTTTCCTGGGAGATCCAGTAGGCGGCGCTGATGAAGGTCACGTTGGCCACCACCAGCACCGCGATCATCATCACCAGCAGGGCGGCCAGCAACTTGCGACCGACCGGGAGATTCTTCAGGCGTTTGGCGAGGATCATGGCGTAGCCGTGGTAACAGAGAAGCGGGCAGGGTAGCCCGCAGCTAGTCCACGGGCAATCCACGCTCCGCGAGGCGGGCCTGCAGGCGCTGGTGGACGTCGGTGAGCCGGGGAACCGGCAGGCGCAACCGTCCGGCGATCGGCAGGGCGTGGCCGAGCAGATAGCTCACCTCGGTGCGCTGGCCACGTTCCACGTCCTGCAGCATCGAGGATCTGTTGTTGGCGGTGGCGGCGATCACCGCCTCGACTTCCTGCTGCAGACCCTGGGCCGCCGGGGCAAGGCCCATGGCCTCCAGTAGCGCCACCAGTTCGTCGCACAGCGCCGCCACCTCGGCGGCGTGGTTGCGCAATTCGCCATTGCGGCAGCGATGCAGCACGGTCAGCGGGTTGATGGCGCAGTTGATCGCCAGCTTGCGCCACAGCCGGGCGTCGATGTCGTCGGTCCAGCGCAGCGGAAAACCCAGGGAGCTGAGGGTCTCCAGCCAGGGCGGCGGGGAGTGGCTGCCGAGCTGGTCGCCGATCCAGGTCTGGCCGGCGCCGGCCGCCACCACGTGGAAGTCGGTTTCGCGAAAGGCGCCCTCGGTGGTGCTCGCCCTCAGGCAGCGCGCCCGCGGGATCCGCGCCGCCACCGCGTCCTGGCTGCCGAGGCCGTTCTGCAGCAGGAGGATCTCGGCTTCCGGCTCCAGGCGCGCGGCGACGCTGGCGATGGCGTCCTCGGCGTCGTAGCTCTTGCAGGCCAGCAGCAGCCGGCGGATCGGGTTGGCCGCCTCGGGCGTCTCGGCGGGCAGCGGATAGAGGCTGGTGGTCTCGCCCTCGGTGAGCAGCAGGCCGCCCTTGGCGCGGTACTGCGCCAGGCGCGGGCGATCGCGCAGGATCAACCGCACCGGTTCGCCACCGCGAAACAGTCGGGCCGCCCAGAGTCCGCCGAGACTGCCGGCGCCCAGCACGTGCCAGCTCACGAACGTGACTCCAACGTCGATTCCTTGCGCATGGTCGGATTCCTGAGGAAGAGGGCCAGTCGTTATAATGGTTGGTCATGCCGCAGCGTCAAGGCTGCCCCATCCCAATTGAGGAGAAAATCCATGCCTTCCTTCGACGTGGTATCGGAGCTGGACAAGCACGAAGTCACCAATGCCGTGGACAACGCCATGAAGGAGCTCGAGCGCCGCTACGACCTGCGCGGCAAGGGCAGCTTCGAGGCCAAGGACCTGACCGTCACCCTTACCGCCGACGCCGATTTCCAGCTTGAGCAGATGCTGGAGATCCTCAAGGTCAACCTGGCCAAGCGCAAGATCGACGTCCAGTGCCTGGAGGTCAAGGACGCCTACGCCTCCGGCAAGACCGTGAAGCAGGAAACCACCCTGCGCGAGGGGATCGACAAGGAGCTGGCGAAGAAGATCGTCGCCCTGATCAAGGACAGCAAGATCAAGGTCCAGGCCGCCATCCAGGGCGAGCAGGTGCGGGTAACCGGCAAGAAGCGCGACGAGCTGCAGGAAGTCATCGCCCTGCTGCGTGGTCAGTCCCTGGGCATGCCGCTGCAGTTCGACAACTTCCGCGACTGAGCCCTGCTCCGGAACCTCTGGGCCTACCGTCCGTCGCACATAGGGCGCCGCCATTGCGGTCGCGCCCGACTTTTTTCCTGTGCGTGGAGAGGTAGACGATGGATTTTAGTGCCCAGACCGATCACCTGCTGACGGCCTTCACGGCCTGGATACCGGTGATCCTGCAATATTGCGGCAAGGTGCTGCTGGCCCTGGTCACCCTGTGGATTGGCTGGTGGATCATCAATCGCCTCACCGGGCGCCTGGCCGCGCTCTTCACCCTGAGGCACATGGACCAGGCGCTGGAAACCTTCGTGGTGACCCTGGTCAACATCGGCCTCAAGGTGATGCTGGTGATCAGTGTCGCCTCCATGATCGGCATCGCCACCACCTCCTTCGTCGCCGCCCTCGGCGCCGCCAGTCTGGCCATCGGCCTGTCGCTGCAGGGCAGCCTGGCCAACTTCGCCGGCGGGGTGCTGATCCTGCTGTTCCGCCCGTTCAAGATCGGCGACTACATCGAGGCCCAGGGCGTGCAGGGCACCGTGGACTCGATCCAGATCTTCCACACCGTGCTGCGCACCGGCGACAACAAGACCGTCACCATCCCCAACGGCAACCTGTCCAACGGCATCATCACCAACCAGTCGCGGCAGACCACCCGGCAGATCGTCTTCGACGTCAAGGTGGGCTATGACGCCGATCTGCAGAAGGCCAAGCAGGTGCTGGCCGACATGGCCAAGGATCCGCGGGTCCTGGACAACCCCGCGCCCGCCATCGTGGTGGCTGGCCTGGGCGATACCTTCATCACCGTCTCCCTGCGCTGCTGGACCGCCAACAGTGACTTTTGGGGCACCCAGTTCACCTTCAACGAGCAGATCCGCGACCGGCTGCGCGCCGAAGGCATCGACATCGCGCTGCCCAGCCGGGTGGTGAAGGTGGTCGACGACA
>CAUQPA010000425.1:0-4445 GCA_963519325.1 uncultured Pseudomonas sp.
CGAGGAGGTTGTCCGCCCCGTCGACCTCGTACGTCTTGCCGTCTACGTGGATAGTGGCCATAGGGTTTTCTTCTCACCCGCGCAGGGCGGGTCTGGCTAATGGGAAAACGTTCGCGCCGACCTGGCGATCGCCAGAGGCAGCGCCGGCCGGAGCGGGTCCGGCCAGAAAGCGATGGAAGCGGCCCCCGCGGGGGCCGATCCTCAGGTCACGCTCGCCGAAGCAGTCGGTCGCGGCTCGCTGGGCGCCTTGCGCACACCGGCCTCGAACTCCTCGCGGAAATACTTGATGGCACTACCCAGGGGCTCGACGGCGCCCGGTGCGTGGGCACAGAAGGTCTTGCCCGGGCCGAGGAAGTTGACCAGCTGCAACAGGGTGTCCAGATCGCCCTGCTGGCCCTCGCCCTTCTCCAGGGCGCGCAGCAGCTTGACGCTCCACGGCAGGCCGTCGCGGCAGGGGGTGCACCAGCCGCAGGATTCGCGGGCGAAGAACTCTTCCATGTTGCGCAGCAGCGAGACCATGTTGATGCTGTCGTCCACCGCCAGGGCCAGGCCGGTGCCCATGCGGGTACCGACCTTGCCGATGCCGCCGGCGTACATCTGTGCCGAGAGGTGCTCGGGCAGCAGGAAGCCGGTACCGGCGCCGCCGGGCTGCCAGCATTTCAGCTTGAAGCCATCGCGCATGCCGCCGGCATAGTCCTCGAACAGCTCCTGGGCGGTGATGCCGAAGGGCAGTTCCCAGACGCCGGGATTCTTCACCTTGCCGGAAAAGCCCATGAGCTTGGTGCCCATGTCTTCGCTGCCAGCGCGGGCCAGGCTCTTGTACCAGTCGACGCCACCCGCGACGATGCCCGGCACGTTGCACAGGGTCTCGACGTTGTTGACGCAGGTGGGCTTGCCCCAGACGCCGACGGCGGCGGGGAAGGGCGGCTTGGAGCGCGGGTTGGCGCGGCGGCCTTCCAGGGAGTTGATCAGCGCGGTCTCTTCACCGCAGATGTAGCGCCCGGCACCGGTGTGCACGAACAGCTCGAAATCGAAGCCGCTGCCGAGGATGTTCTTACCCAGCAGGCCGGCGGCCTTGGCTTCTTCCACCGCGCGCCGCAGGTTGGCGGCGGCGTCGACGTATTCGCCACGCAGGAAGATGTAGCCGCGATAGGCCTTGAGTGCCCGGGCGCTGATCAGCATGCCTTCCACCAGCAGGTGCGGCAGCTGCTCCATGAGCAGGCGGTCCTTCCAGGTGTTGGGTTCCATCTCGTCCGCGTTGCACAGCAGGTAGCGGATATCGAGGGATTCGTCCTTGGGCATCAGGCCCCATTTCACGCCGGTCGGGAAGCCCGCACCGCCGCGGCCCTTGAGGCCGGAGTCCTTGACCTCCTGGACGATGGCATCGGGGGCCAGCTCGGTCAGCGCCTTGCGCGCCGCGGCATAGCCGTCCTTGGCCTGGTATTCCTCCAGCCAGACCGGGGCGCCGTCTTCACGCAGGCGCCAGGTCAGGGGATGGGTCTCGGGGGTACGGGCGATGCCGTTGGCAGGCCCGAAGGAGGTCAGTCTCATGCGTATCCCTCCAGCAGTTTGGCCACGCCCGCGGGTTGGACATCGCCATGGGTGTCGTCGTCGATCATCAGCGCCGGGGCCTTGTCGCAATTGCCCAGGCAGCAGACCGGCAGCAGGGTGAAGCGGCTGTCGGGTGTGGTCTGGCCCAGGCCGATGCCCAGCTGGCGCTGGATCTCGCCGACCACGGATTCGTGGCCGCCGATGTAGCAGACCATGCTGTCGCACACGCGGATGATGTGGCGGCCGACCGGTACGCGAAAGATCTGGCTATAGAAGTTAGCCACGCCCTCGACGTCGCTGGCCGGGATGCCCAGCACCTCGCCGATGGCGTAGATGGCGCCGTCCGGCACCCAGCCACGTTCCTTCTGGACGATCTTCAGGGCCTCGATGGACGCCGCGCGCGGGTCCTCGTAGTGATGCATCTCGTGCTCGATGGCCGAGCGTTCGGTGTCGCTCAGGACGAAACGGTCGGTTTGGATCAGGGTTTCGGTGCTCATGCTCAGCGGTCCACGTCGGCCATGACGAAGTCGATACTGCCCAGGTAGGCAATCAGGTCGGACACCATGCTGCCGCGGATGACGGCCGGGATCTGCTGCAGGTGCGGGAAGCTCGGCGTCCGGATGCGGGTGCGGTAGCTCATGGTGCTGCCATCGCTCGTCAGGTAGTAGCTGTTGGCGCCCTTGGTCGCCTCGATCATCTGGAAGGCTTCGCCGGCCGGCATTACCGGACCCCAGGACACTTGCAGGAAGTGGGTGATCAGGGTCTCGATGTGCTGCAGGGTGCGCTCCTTGGGCGGCGGCGTGGTCAGCGGGTGATCCGCCTTGTACGGGCCTTCGGGCATGTGCTGCAGGCACTGCTCGATGATGCGCAGGCTCTGGCGCATCTCCTCGACGCGCAGCATGCCGCGGTCGTAGCAGTCGCCGTTGTGGGCGATGGGCACTTCGAATTCGAAGTTCTCGTAACCGGAGTAGGGGCGGGCCTTGCGCAGGTCGAAGTCCAGACCGGTGGCGCGCAGGTTGGGACCGGTGACGCCCCACTCGAGGGCTTCCTTGGTGTTGTAGACAGCGACGTTCTTGGTCCGGCCGATGAGAATGCTGTTCTTCATCGCGGCCTTTTCGTATTCGTCCAGACGCTTGGGCATCCAGTCGAGGAATTCACGGACCAGCTTGTCCCAGCCACGCGGCAGGTCATGGGCGACGCCGCCGATGCGGAACCAGGCCGGGTGCATGCGGAAGCCGGTGATGGCCTCGATCACCTTGTAGGCGCGTTGGCGGTCGGTGAAGGTGAAGAACACCGGGGTCATGGCGCCGACGTCCTGGATATAGGTACCTAGGTACAGCAGGTGGCTGTTGATGCGGAAGAACTCGGCCATCATCACGCGGATGAAGTCGACCCGCGACGGCACCTTGATGCCGGCGAGCTTTTCCACCGAGAGGACGTAGGGCAGGTTGTTCATCACCCCGCCCAGGTAGTCGATGCGGTCGGTATAGGGGATGTAGCTGTGCCAGGACTGGCGCTCGGCCATCTTCTCGGCACCACGGTGGTGGTAGCCGATCTCCGGCACGCAGTCGACGATCTCTTCGCCGTCCAGCTGCAGGATGATGCGGAAGGCACCGTGGGCGGAGGGGTGATTCGGGCCGAGGTTGAGGAACATGAAGTCGGAATTCTCCGCATGCTCCTTCATGCCCCATTCCTCGGGCTTGAATCTCAGGGTTTCCTGCTCGAGATCCTGCTTGGCGGCGTTCAGCGCATAGGGATCGAACTCGGTGGCCCGCGCCGGATAGTCCTTGCGCAGCGGGTGACCCTGCCAGTTGTCGGCCATCAGCATGCGCTTGGGCAGCGGGTGACCGTCGAAGTGGATGCCGTACATATCCAGCACTTCCCGCTCGTACCAGTTGGCATTGGGGAAGATGCCGGTCGCGGTCGGCAGGTGCAGGTCATTGGCGGACAGCGCCACCTTGAGCATCACATCGCTGTTACGGTCGATGGACAGCAGGTGGTAGAAGACGGTGAAGTCCGCGTTGGGCAGGCCGCGGCGGTGAGTCCGCAGGCGCTCGTCGACGCCATGCAGGTCATAGAGCATGACGTAGGGGCGGGGCAGGTTGCGCAGGAAGCGCAGCACCTCGATGATTCTTTCGCGCGCCACCCAGATCACCGGCATGCCGGTACGGGTGTCTTGCAGGGTCAGGGCGTCGGCGCCGAATTGGCCCTGGAGTTCGCCAACCACCGACGCTTCGCCGGCAGGGGCGAGCGCAGAGGCGGACAGAGCGGTGTCTGCGGTCATGATGTTCCGTCGCTAATCGATCGTCGTCAGCGTGCAGGTCCCGAAGGGGACCTACACTTCGTCTGGGCTGCGCAGGTTGGTGACCTGGATGCGGCGCTCGCGGTTCTGCTCGCGCTGCGAAGGCATCTCGGCGCGGTAGATACCCTGGTCGCCCACCACCCAGGAAAGGGGGCGACGCTCTTCACCGATGGAGTCCTGCAGCAGCATCAGGCCCTGCAGGAAGGCTTCGGGGCGAGGCGGGCAGCCAGGCACGTAGACGTCCACGGGCAGGAACTTGTCCACGCCCTGAACGACCGAGTAGATGTCGTACATACCGCCGGAGTTGGCGCAGGCACCCATCGAGATCACCCACTTGGGTTCCAGCATCTGCTCGTACAGGCGCTGGATGACCGGGGCCATCTTCATGAAGGGGGTGCCGGCGATGACCATGAAGTCAGCCTGACGCGGCGATGCCCGGATGACTTCGGCGCCGAAGCGAGCGATGTCATGGGGCGCCGTGAAGGCGGTGGTCATTTCCACGTAGCAGCAGGACAGGCCGAAGTTGTAGGGCCAGAGGGAGTTCTTGCGACCCCAGTTGACCGCGCCACGCAGCACATCTTCGAGCTTGCCC
>CAUQPA010000426.1:0-4441 GCA_963519325.1 uncultured Pseudomonas sp.
GCCTCGGCCAGCGCCAGGCGCTGTTCGGCATCGGCCTGCTGGCGAGCCGCCCGTTGGGCGTCCTGGCGGCTTTCCTCGCCCTGCTGACGCAGGCCATCCAGGGTGGCGAGGACCTGCTGGATGCGGGCCAACTCGGTGTCCTGGCGGCGGCGCAACTCGGCCACCGCGCCCGGTGCGGCGGGGTCGGCACCCAGGGCGACGCAGCGCTGGCGCCAGAGTTCGCCCAGTTGCTCCAGCTGCTGGTTGGCGTCGGTCTGCTGTTCGGTGGTCTGCGCCAGCTGCGCCTTGAGGGCGGCCAGGGTTTCACTGAGGTCCTTGCCTTCCTGGGTCAGTCGTTCCAGTTCGGCCTTGGCTTCCTGCAAGGCCGTCTGGGTGGCCGAGACGTCCAGGGCCGCGTAGTCGGCCACCGCCGGATGCTCCCGCGAGCCGCAGAGCGGACAGGGCTCGTGGGGCTGCAATTCGGCGCGCTGGGCTTCGAGGCTGCGGATGACCCTTTCCTGTTCGAGCAGCTTGTCGCGCTCGCGCACCTGCTGGGCCACCTCGCGGTAGCGACCACGCAGGGCATCCAGTCGCACCTGGTGGTCATCGTGCTGGCGCTGGCGCTCGCCCTGGGTACGGGCCAGGCGTTCCAGCTGGGTGTGCAGCTGCCGCTGCCGTTCGACCAGTTGATCGAGCTGGTCCACTTCGTTGACCCGCCCCAGCGCCGCCTGCCAGAGGGACCGCCAGGCCTTTTCGTCGCGACCGTCCAGGGCGGCCTGCCAGCGCTCGAGGTGCACCTGCTCCGCGGCCTGGGCGGCACTCGCCTGGTCGCGTGCCCGGGTCACCGCGACCTGCTGGGCGTCCCGCTCCTCGACCAGCAGCTGCAGTTGGCGGGTCTGTTCCTGCTGGCGTCGCCCGAGACGGGCCAGGCCTTCGGCTCTTTCGTCGCGCAGGGCCAGCTGGCTGCGCCAATCGCCGAGGCGCTCGCCCAGCTCGGCATGGGCGCTGCGCTCCGCCAGGCTGGCGTCCAGGCGCTGGCGTTCCGCCAGGGTAGCGGCCTGCTCCGTCTCGGCCTGGCGCAGCTGTTCCAGACTGGCGCCCAGGGCCTGGGCCAGGGCGATCTGGCGCTGGCCCGTCAGGGCCTGGATACGCTGATCGAGTTGCGTCAGTTCTGCACCGCTGCGCTGCTCGCGCGCCTGAGCCTCGCGCCAGGCCTGTTCCAGGGGCAGCAGGCGCGCCGCCGGTTCGGCCAGGGCCAGCCGCTGGCGTTGCGATTCGGCCGCGTCCCAGGCCTGCTGCGCCGTGGCCAGGCGGGCTTGCGCCTGCTGCTCGCTGGTCGCCGCCTGTTCCAACTCGGTCAGCCAGTGCCGCTGCGCCTGCCAGGTCTTGAGTTCTTCGCCCAGTTGCGCCTCGCGCGCCGCCAGGCTGGCGCCCTCGGCGGTCAGCGCCTGGCGGCGCTCGTCATCCAGCACCTCGACGCCGGCGACGCGTTGGCGCAGGCCCTCCAGCACCCCCTTGGCCTCCCGCGCGCGCTCGAACACGCGCTGGGAGATCTGCCCGTACACCGCCGTACCGGTCAGCTCTTCCAGCAGTTCGGCACGCTGGCTGGCACTGGCCTCCAGGAAAGCCGCGAAGCCGCCCTGGGCCAACAACATGGAACGGGTAAAGCGCTCGAAATCGAGGCCCGTGAGTTCTTCGGTGAGTCGCAGCTTGTCGCCGGTCTTTTCGGCGAGGATGCTGCCATCCAGCTTGGCCAGTTCCACCTTGGGTGGTTGCAGGGCGCCATCGGCGCGATCCCGAGCCCGGCGCTGGCTCCAGAAGGCGCGGTAGCGCTCGCCGCGCACGGCGAATTCCACCTCAGCGAGACAGTCGCCGGTGTGGCGGGTCATGAGTTCATTGCTGTCCCCGCCCACCTTGCTCATGCGTGGCGTGCGGTGATAGAGCGCCAGGCAGATGGCGTCCAGCAGGGTGGTTTTGCCCGCCCCGGTCGGCCCGGTGATGGCGAACAGGCCGCTGCTGGCGAAGGGCTCGGCAGTGAAGTCGATCTTCCACTCACCCTTGAGGGAATTGAGGTTCTTCAGGCGCAGGGTGAGGATCTTCATCGGGCTTTTCCAGGACGACTCGGCGAACCGCCGATTCTGGCATTGTTGGGCGCGCTCGCCCATGCCAACCGACCATTCGACCTGTGGTCATGTCCATCGCTGAACTTGCCTCCTGCCTCGCTCTCAACTGCAAGGTATCGCTCTGCAACCTCGTATCCCGGGAGGATTCGTCGTGCGCTCGCCTCTGTCCCCCTTCGATTTTCTCGGCATGCCCATCCTGATCGGCCTGGGCACCTTGGCCCTGGTCAGTTGTAGCGGCGGCCACCGGGTCGCCACGCTGGTGCAGCCGCTGACGACCTGGCTGGTGTAAACGCCAAGAAGCCCGGCGACCTCAGGATCACCGGGCTGCCCCTCAAGGCATGAACACCGCCCTCATGCAGTTCTTGTCCTTTGACTTGAACAGCTCGTAGCCATAGGGCGATTCCTCCAGGCTCATCGGGTGGGTGAGCAGGTAGGAGGGATCCAGTTCGCCCTTCTTGATGTGCTCGAACAGCCGCTCCACATAGCGCTGCCCCGGCTGCTGGCCCGACTTGACCGTCAGCGCCTTGTTGACGATGGCGCCCATGGGGAATTTGTCGATCACCCCGCCGTAGACGCCGATCACCGAGACCGTGCCGCCCTTGCGGCAGGCGCGGATGGCCTGGCGTAGCGCCGAACCCCGCTCGGTGTGCAGGCGCAGCAGTTGCTTGGTCTTGTCGTAGGTGTAGTCCAGCTGGGTGCCGTGGGCCTCCATGCCGACGCAATCCAGGCAACGATCCGGACCGCGGCCGCCGGTCAGCTCCAGCAGGGCTTCGTGGATGTTGGTGGTCTCGTAGTCGAGGGTGATGGCACCGGCCTTCTGCGCCGCCAGCTGCAGGCGATCGCTGAAGCGGTCGATGGCGATGACCCGCTCGGCACCCAGAAGGTAGGCGCTGCGAATGGCCATCTGCCCTACCCCGCCGCAACCCCAGACCGCCACGGTGTCGCCGGGCTGGATGTCGGCCAGGTCCGCCGCGTAGTAGCCGGTGGGCACGGCATCGGAGACGAACACCGCCTGTGCGTCGCTGACGCCATCGGGCACCTTGAACAGGTTGACGTCGGCATAGGGCACCCGCACGTAGGTGGCGTGGCTGCCGGCGTAGCCGCCGAAGGCGTGGCTGTAGCCGAAGATGCCGGTGCAGGGCTGCCCGTAGGCCAGGTCGGTCAATTCGGGCTTGGGATTGCTGTTGTCGCAGCAGTTGTAGTCCTCGCGCTGGCAGTGCTCGCAGTCACCGCAGCCGATGATGGAGATGGTGATCACCCGGTCGCCGATGGCCAGGTCGCCATTGCGCAGGCCACTGCCCAGCTCGACCACCTCGGCGAGGAATTCATGGCCGATGATGTCGCCGGGCTTCATCGCCGGGACGTAGCCGCCCAGCAGGTGCAGGTCCGAGCCACACACCGAGGACATGATGACGCGCACGATGGCATCGCGCGGATTGAGGATTTCCGGGTCTGGAACGGTTTCCACCTGCAGACGGTTGGGGGCTTGCCAGGTCAGCGCGCGCATTATTCGGTCCTCGCTTGGGTACCTAGGCCGGCGTCGAGGTCAGCCTGGGGTTCGTCGGCCGGCCGGGTGACCGGCGGATGGGATGGCGCCAGCGGGCGGCCGCTGCGGGTGATCTCGGGAGTGGCGATCTCGCCGGTCTCCAGTTGCTGCTTGAGCCGGCGCAAGCCGAGATTGACCGCCTTGCCGGTGAAGCGGCTGATGCCCTCGGTGACGGCATGGCCGAGCAACCCGGCGGGCGCCTCGCAGGCCAGGACGGCCTGGACCAGGGTGCCGCGCCCCTGGGGTGCGTCGCTGAAGGTCAGGCTGGCCTTGTGCGCCATCACCGTGCCGGGCACGGTGCTCCAGAGCAGGAATTCGTTGTCGCGGCGCTCGCTCTGCTCCAGGGTCCAGGTCAGGGTGCGGCCCAGGGGACCAGAAGCATGCCAGTGGCTATCGCCATCGGCGCCCAGCTCGATACGATCGACGAAGGGCAGCAGCTCGCGCAGGTGCTGCAGGTCGGTGCAGTAGGCGAACACCTCTTCGCGTGGTTTGGCGATGGTGACGCTGCGCTGGATGGCGGTGGGATTGTGCCAGCCCCAGCGCTCGGCCAGGGCTTGCTCGAACGGCGAGGGTTGCAGTGCGGCCTTGAGCTCGCAGCGCTGGCGTACCCCGCGACTGAGCGCCATGGCGCCCAGGGCCATCTTCACGCAGCCGGTCAGGCCGCCGCGGCGGAGACCACCGAGGATGAGCAGGCCACCGCCCAACAGGGAGATGACGCGCTCGCTGCCCTGGACATTGGGTACCTGTCGCGTCGAATGCGCACGGTGGGTGGCGGCGAGGGGTGGGGATAGGT
>CAUQPA010000427.1:0-4438 GCA_963519325.1 uncultured Pseudomonas sp.
GTGCTGGCCTGGCCCGGCGTGCTGGTCGGGGCCGAGGTGGATGACGCCGAGCGCCGGGCGCAGGTGCTGGCGCTGTTCGACGCGGCGCTGGACGAGTTGCTGGAAGGCCGGCTGCGCGAGGGCCGGGAGCTGAGTCGCCTGATCGAGGAGCGGCTGGTCCAGGTGCTGGCGGAAGTCGCGACGCTTAGGGCCCTGCTGCCCGAGCTGCTGGCACTGCAGCGGCGGCGTATCCTCGAGCGCTGCGCCGAGGCGGGGGTCGAGTTCGAGCCGGCGCGGCTGGAGCAGGAACTGGTGCTGCTGGCGCAAAAGAGCGACGTGGCCGAGGAGCTGGATCGCCTGGAGACCCATGTGGCCGAGGTGCGGCGGGTCCTGGCCGGCAAGGGCGCGGCCGGGCGGCGCCTGGACTTCCTCATGCAGGAGCTCAACCGCGAGGCCAATACCCTGGGCTCCAAGGCCATCGATGCCCGCGCCTCCCAGGCGGCCATCAATCTCAAGGTGCTCATCGAACAGATGCGTGAGCAAGTGCAGAACATCGAATAGGCGGACTTCCATGACAGCCCTTCCCGGCACCCTCTACATCGTTTCCGCGCCTTCCGGCGCCGGCAAGACCAGCCTGGTCAAGGCCCTGCTGGATGCCCTGCCCGACATCCGCGTGTCGGTCTCCCACACCACCCGCGCCATGCGCCCGGGCGAGGCCGACGGGGTGAACTACCACTTCGTCGACTGTGCGACCTTCACCAACCTGCTCGAGCACGGCGACTTCCTCGAACACGCCGAGGTGTTCGGCAACTACTACGGCACCTCCCAGGCGGCCCTGGAACGCACCCTCGCCGAGGGTCATGACCTGATCCTGGAAATCGACTGGCAAGGCGCCCAGCAGGTCCGCCGCAAGCTGCCCCACGCCCAGTCGATCTTCATCCTGCCGCCGAGCCAGGCGGCCCTGCGCCAGCGCCTGGACAACCGCGGCCAGGACAGCGCCGAGATCATCGAGCGCCGCATGCGCGAGGCGGTGAGCGAGATGAGTCACTACGTCGAGTACGACTACCTGATCATCAACGACGACTTCGCCAGCGCCCTGGAGGATCTCAAGTCGATCTTCCGCACCCGCCAGCTGCGCCTGGATCGCCAGCAACGGCGCCATGACGACCTGCTGGTGGATCTGCTGGGCTGACGGACCGCCAGGGGCCGCTCAAAGGCTACGCAGCAGGACGAACAGCCCAAGGCCGGCCAGTCCCAGCGCGGCCAGCAGATCGATGCGGCGCTGCCGCCGGGGCTTCAGCGTTCGCCTGAGGCTGCCGCAAAGTCCTGCCAGCGCTAGCCACCACAGCAAGGAGCCGAGGAAGAGACCGGCTGCCAGGGCCAACTGACTGCTCAGCGAAGCCGCGCTCGGGGTGAGGCCCATGAACAGGGTGGCGAAACTGAGGATGGTCAGGGGGTTGGCCAGGGTCAGCGAGAATCCCGTGGCGATCTCCCGATAGCCACCCGGCGTTGGCGCCTGGGCTGGCGCCGCTGCTCGCGCGGCTTGCCAGGTCCGCCAGGCCAGATAGCCCAGATAGAGCGCGGCCAGGCGTTGCAGCCAGGGCTGCAAGGTGCCGAACAGCGTCGCCAGGGCGGTGGCGCCCAGCGCCCCTGCCACGGCGAAGAGGCCGTCGGCCAGGGCGATACCCAAACCGAACCTCAAGCCGGCGCCGAACCCGCCGGCGAGACTGCGCTGCATGCACAGCAGGCTGATCGGACCCACAGGTGCGGCGATGGCGACACCCAACAGCATTCCTTGCAAGACGATCATGAGGCTTTCCTCCGGATGAAGGAGGCCAGTCTGGCTACCCGGAGGTCGGCGGCTCCATGGCCTTTCGCAGGTATGCCGCTGGGTAAACCGAAGGAATGAAGGTTCGTCGATGACCAAGCCGCTGGATCGCCTCGATCGCCGTCTGCTCAGGGAATTGCAGACGGATGCCAGACTCAGTCTCGCCGAGTTGAGCCGGCGGGTGGGGCTGTCCAGTCCGGCGCTGGCGGAACGTCTCAAGCGGCTCGAGGAACGTGGCGTGGTCCGCGGCTATCGAACCGAAATCGATAGCCATGCCGTGGGCTATCCGGTCACCGCCCTGATCCGGCTGTTCGTTCCGGCCGAGCGTTATCCCCGCATCGAAGCCTTGCTGGCCGACATGCCCGAGGTGCGCGAAGCCTTCCATGTCACGGGAGAAGCGGCTTTCGTGCTCAAGGTGGTGGCGCCCTCGTTGGCCGCGCTGGAGAACACCCTCGCGGTGTTCGATCCTTATGGGCGGACCGAAACGGCGGTGGTGCTGTCGACCCGGCTGGCGCCGCGCCCGTTGCCCATCGACGATGCCGCCGGCTGAGAGGGCAATCAAGCAATGATCTACCAGCGCTGAACGGCCGGAGGCTGGCCCTGGCCGGGCCAGCCTGCCGAGGGCTTACAGCTTGATCCAGGTCGCCTTGAGCTCGGTGTACTTGTCGAAGGCGTGCAGGGACTTGTCGCGGCCGTTGCCGGACTGCTTGAAGCCGCCGAAGGGCGCGGTCATGTCGCCGCCATCGTACTGGTTGACCCAGACGCTGCCGGCGCGCAGGGCGCGGGCGGTCTTGTGGGCCTTGGAGATGTCGCGGGTCCAGACCGCGGCGGCCAGGCCGTATTGGGTGTCGTTGGCGATCTGCACGGCTTCCTCGGCGGTGTCGAAGGTGATCACCGAGAGCACCGGGCCGAAGATCTCTTCCCGGGCGATCTTCATGGCGTTGCTGACGCCGTCGAAGATGGTCGGCTCGACGTAGACGCCACCGGTCTCTTCCAGGGTGCGCTTGCCCCCGGCGACCAGGGTGGCGCCTTCGGCATGGCCGGCCTCGATATAGCGCAGCACGGTCTCCAGCTGGGTGGTGTCCACCAGGGCGCCAACGTTGGTCTCGGGCTCCAGGGCGTGGCCGGGTTTCCAGCCCTTGAGGGCCTCGATCACCAGCGGCAGGAATTGGTCCTTAATGGAGCGTTCCACCAGCAGGCGCGAGCCGGCGGTGCAGACCTCGCCCTGGTTGAAGGCGATGCCGCTGGCGGCGGCCGCCGCGGCGTCCTCGAGATCGGGGGCGTCGGCGAAGACGATGTTGGGGCTCTTGCCACCCGCCTCCAGCCAGACCCGCTTCATGTTGGATTCGCCGGAATAGGCCAGCAGTTGCTTGGCCACCCGGGTGGAGCCGGTGAAGACGATGGTGTCGACGTCGGGGTGCAGGCCCAGGGCCTTGCCGACGGTGTGGCCATAGCCCGGCAGCACGTTGAACACGCCGGCGGGAATGCCGGCCTGCTGCGCCAGCTGGGCGACGCGGATGGCGGTGAGCGGCGATTTTTCCGAGGGCTTGAGCACCACCGAGTTGCCGGTGGCCAGGGCCGGGCCGAGTTTCCAGCAGGCCATCATCAGCGGGAAGTTCCAGGGCACCACGGCGGCGACCACGCCGACCGGTTCGCGGGTGACCAGGCCCAGTTGATCGTGGGGCGTGGGCGCGACTTCGTCGTAGAGCTTGTCGATGGCCTCGGCGCTCCAACGGATGGCGTTGGCCGAGCCGGGTACGTCGATGCCGAAGGAGTCGGCGATGGGCTTGCCCATGTCCAGGGTTTCCAGCAGCGCCAGTTCCTCGGCATTGGCCAGCAGCAGGTCGGCGAAGCGGATCAGCACGCGCTTGCGCTGGGCCGGGGCCAGGTGCGCCCAGGTGCCTTGCTGGAAGGCGGCGCGGGCGGCGGCGACGGCGCGGTCGGCGTCGGCGGCGTCACAGCTGGCGACCTTGGCGAGGAAGCGCCCGTCCACCGGGCTCAGGCAATCGAAGGTGGCGCCGGCGACGGCGTCGACATAGGCGCCGTCGATGAAGGCGCGACCTTCCAGGGTGAGACCTTGGAAGCGCTGCTCCCACTCGGCGCGGCTGGGCAAGCTCATGGGTGACTCCTCGCTAATGGCGGTGAGCAGCCACCCTAAACCGGGCCGGAAGGGTTATCAATATATTTGACACTCGGCCGGCAAAAGCGGCGAAACGTGCGTTTTATCGAACGCTGCGTTGCCGTTGGCGACTCCGCGTCAGGGCGCTGGGCACGCCCGCGAGGGGGGCGCGGCCCTGGCGTGGCTGGAAGCACTGGCGGGTCAGGGGCGGCTCGACGCTGGCGTCCAGGTCGTCGAGCCAGCCGTCCACCGCATCTTCCAGCGCCGCGACGGTCAGCTGGCCCAGCACCTGGTGGGCGATGAGGTTGCCTAGGCTGGGGGTCGCCGGCGCACGGGCCGCGCCCCACCAGGCGGCGAATCTGTCCTGCAGGCCGTCGAGCAGGCGATGGACGCGGTAGGCGGCGGCGAGCAGCGCCAGGCTGGCGGAGGGTGCCTGGGCCAGGGCGGCCGGGGCGAAACCGGCCAGGGCGCGTTCCAGCACCCTCGCCAGGGGCGCCTCGAAGGCCACCGCC
>CAUQPA010000428.1:0-4437 GCA_963519325.1 uncultured Pseudomonas sp.
AAGAGCAGGGGCGGGGTAAACAATCCCCCCACCTACCACCCCCACCCCGTTGGGTTGTGGGTTAGGGTGAGGGCCGCCGCGGCGCCCTGACCCCCAGACATCGACAACGCTCGCCACAACGTCAACTACAGGACCCGAGCCATGCCCACTCCCACCCACGCCGCCCCGGCAGCGACCACGGCCGCGCCGACCCTGGCCAAGCCCAGCCGGGCGCGCTTCTTCATCATGGTGCTGCTGTTCGTCACCGTGGTGATCAACTACCTCGACCGCAGCAACCTTTCTATCGCCGCCCCGCACCTGGCCCAGGACCTGGGCATCGAGCCGGTGCACATGGGCCTGATCCTCTCGGCCTTTGGCTGGACCTACGCCGCCATGCAGATCCCCGGCGGCTGGCTGGTGGACAAGGTCGCCCCGCGCATCCTCTATCCGGTGGCCATCGCGCTCTGGTCGCTGGCCACCATCGGCCTTGGCTTCGTCGGCAGCTTCATCGGCCTGATCGTCCTGCGCCTGGCCGTGGGCGCCCTGGAAGCCCCGGCCTATCCGATCAACAACCGGGTGGTCACCACCTGGTTCCCCGAGCGCGAGCGGGCCACCGCCATCGGCTTCTATACCTCCGGCCAGTTCGTCGGCCTGGCCTTTCTCACCCCGGTGTTGATCTACCTGCAGCAGACCTTCGGCTGGCACATGGTCTTCGTCGTCACCGGCGGCGTCGGCATCCTCTGGGCGGCCATCTGGTACCTGGTCTATCGCGAGCCCAAGGATTTCCGCGGTGCCAATGCCGCCGAGGTCGAGTTGATCCAGCAGGGTGGTGGCCTGGTCGACCTGGAGCAGAAGAATCGCCGCCGCGCCGCCTTCCAGTGGCGCGACCTCTGGAGCGTGCTCAACAAGCGCAAGCTGTGGGGCATCTACCTCGGCCAGTTCTGCCTCAATTCCACCCTCTGGTTCTTCCTGACCTGGTTCCCCACCTACCTGGTGAAGTACCGCGGCATGGATTTCATCAAGGCCGGCTTCCTGGCCTCGCTGCCGTTCCTCGCCGCTTTCCTCGGGGTGATCTGCTCGGGCCTGCTGTCGGACTGGCTGATCCGCCGCGGCGCCTCCGTGGGCCTGGCGCGCAAGCTGCCGATCATCGGTGGCCTGCTGATTTCCACCAGCATCGTCGGCGCCAACTTCGTCGATTCGCCCGCGTTGATCATCGCTTGCCTGGCACTGGCCTTCTTCGGCAACGGCCTGGCCTCCATCACCTGGTCGATGGTCTCGGCCATGGCCCCGGAGCGGCTGATCGGCCTCACCGGCGGGATGTTCAACTTCATCGGCAACCTGTCGGCCATCTGCGTGCCCATCGTCATCGGCTTCCTGGTCAAGGACGGCAGCTTCGCTCCGGCCATCGCCTTTATCGGCGTGACCGCGCTGATCGGCGCCCTCTGCTACGGCCTGGTGGTGGGCAAGGTGGAACGTCTGCCCGAATAAGGGCGACTAAAGGAGCGCCCGTCTGCGGCGCTCTGCCACCGGCCTTGCCGTGCTCATAACGACAACAAAGGAGTCTCTCCATGCCTCTCGCCCGTCGCACCTTCCTCGGTGTTTCCCTCGCCGCCTCGGCCGGTCTGGTCGCCAGTCGCGCCCTGGCCGACGACAAGTTCGGTCTCACCCGCAACTGGGAGGGCAAGCCGCCCATCGTCATGCCCGATCCGGCCTGGGAGATTCACGACCAGGCCTTCAAGGGCCGCCTGGGCAATGCCTTCGTCGAACGGCTGTGGTCGGGCGGTCTGTGGACCGAAGGCCCGGTGTGGATGGCCGACTGGCGCTGCCTGCTGTTCAGCGACATCCCCAATGCCCGGGTGATGCGTTGGAGCGCCGACGACGGCCACGTCAGCGTCTACGACGACCAGTCGCACAATGCCAACGGCCACACCCGCGATCGCGAGGGCCGGCTGATCAGCTGCGAACACGACAGCCGCCGCGTCACCCGCCGCGAACTCGACGGCAGTGTCACGGTGCTGCTCGACCGCTTCGACGGCAAGCCGCTGAACGCGCCCAACGACGTGGTGGTCGGCGCCGACGGTGCCATCTGGTTCACCGATCCGGGCTACGGCATCCTCGGCGCCTACGAGGGCCACAAGGCCGACTTCGAGCTGCCCACCAACGTCTACCGCATCGATCCCCAGGGCAAGGCCACGGTGGCGGTGGGTGACTTCGGCCGGCCCAACGGCCTGGCCTTCGCCCCCGACGGCAAGCGGCTCTATATCAGCGACACCGCCGGCGGTGGTAATCCCGGCAAGCCCAATCACGTGCGGGCCTTCACCCTCAAGGACGACGGCACTCTGGGCGGGGGGGAGGTGCTGATCGACGCCAAGGACCAGGGCGTGATCGACGGCTTCCGCGTCGACAGCGACGGCAACCTCTGGTGCAGCTGGGCCGGCTCGGCCGAGCAGAACAGCGTGCGGGTGTTCAATCCGAGTGGCCAGCCGCTGGCCACCCTGCACCTGCCGGAAACCGTCTCCAACGTCGAATTCGGCGGGCTCAAGCGCAACCGGCTGTTCATCACCGGGGGCGGTTCGCTCTATGCCACCTATGTGAACGCCCAACCCGCGCGCCTCTGGTAAGGGGCCCGCGGCAGCCGAACGAAAGGGTCGCTCGACGGGTCTGTAACAATCGGATACGGAACGACCCGCGACAACAAGATCGCCCACAAGGCGAGCGAGGAGCCTCTGTCATGAGCAATACCACTACCACCGCCGACGGTCACGTCACCGAAAAGGCCCAACCCAAGGCGATCTTCGCCTGCCTGATGGCCGCCCTGGCCGGCCTGATGTTCGGCCTCGACATCGGCGTCATCTCCGGCGCCACCAAATTCATCCAGCAGGAATTCCAGATCTCCGACCAGGTGATCGAGTGGATCGTCTCCAGTATGATGGCCGGGGCCGCCCTGGGCGCCCTGGGCGCGGGCTCGCTGTCGGCCAAGCTGGGCCGCAAGAAGTCGCTGATGCTGGGCGCCGTGCTCTTCGTCGTCGGCTCGGTGCTGTGCGGCCTGGCCACCTCGCCGACCATGCTGATCTTCGCCCGCTTCCTGCTCGGCCTGGCCATCGGCATCGCTTCCTTCACCGCGCCGCTGTATTTGGCCGAAGTCGCCCCGGAAAACATCCGCGGCTCGATGATCTCGCTGTACCAGCTGATGATCACCGCCGGCATTCTGATCGCCTTTCTCTCCAATACCGCCTTCAGCTACCACGAGGCCTGGCGCTGGATGCTCGGCATCATCGCCATTCCCGGGGTGCTGTTCCTCATCGGCGTCTTCGCCCTGCCGGACAGTCCGCGCTGGCTGATCATGGCCGGGCGCAAGGAGGAGGCCATCAAGGTCCTGCACAAGCTGCGCGGTGACGAGAAGGTCATCCAGCAGGAAGTCGCGGAAATCGAAGAGCAGCTCAAGGTGCCGCAGAAGGGCTGGTCGCTGTTCAAGGAAAATCCCAATTTCCGCCGCTCGGTGGGCCTGGGCGTGCTCTTGCAGGTGGTGCAGCAATTCACCGGCATGAACGTGGTGATGTACTACGCGCCGCGCATCTTCGAGGGCATGGGCTACGATACCGCCGCCCAGATGTGGTTCACCGCCGCGGTCGGCCTGACCAACGTGCTGGCCACCTTCATCGCCATCTTCCTGGTCGACAAGTGGGGCCGCAAACCCATCCTCTACACCGGTTTCGTGGTCATGGCCGTGGGCCTGGGCGTGGTCGGCAGCATGCTGGGCGCCGGCAACCTCAGCCATGGCCAGCAGACCTTCACCGTGGTCATGCTGCTGATCTTCATCGTCGGCTTCGCCATGTCGGCCGGTCCGCTGATCTGGACCCTGTGTTCGGAGGTCCAGCCGCTCAAGGGCCGCGACTTCGGCATCGGCTGCTCCACCTTCACCAACTGGATCGCCAACATGATCGTCGGCGCCACCTTCCTGACCATGCTGGGCACCCTGGGCCAGGGCACCACCTTCTGGATCTATGCCGGGCTGAACGTGCTGTTCATCTTCCTGGTGTTCCTGCTGGTGCCGGAAACCAAGGGCGTCACCCTGGAGCGCATCGAGCGCAACCTGATGCAGGGCAAGCGCCTGCGCGACCTCGGTCAGTAGGCTCGAGCGCACAAGAAAACGCCCGGCATTGCCGGGCGTTTTTTATCAGCGATCCCAGTGCTTGTGTCGGTGCTTGGCGTGCTTCCAGCCCTTGCCGGGATGGTGGTCGCGATAGCCACGATAGTCGCGGTCGTCACGGCCGCTGTCGCCCAGGCTGTTGCCCAGGGCGCCGCCGGCGCCGCCACCCAGGGCCGCGCCGACCAGGCCACCGGTGCTGCCACCGACTCTATTACCGATCACGTTGCCGCCCGCGGCGCCCAGGCCACCGCCGATGGCGGCCTCGGTCCGATTGCGGCGGTCCGCGCCCAGTACACCCCCTGCTGCAC
>CAUQPA010000429.1:0-4436 GCA_963519325.1 uncultured Pseudomonas sp.
GCTCTACGACGATGACGGCGAGCACGACAGCAACGTCATCGAGGTGCTGGTGGGGCGCCTGCGGCGCAAGCTGGAAGCCAGCTGCCAGATGCAGCCCATCGAGACGGTCCGCGGCCGCGGCTACCTGTTCACCGAGCGCTGCCAGTGATCCGTTCCTTTCGCGTGCGGCTGCTGCTCAGCGCGGCCTTGCTGGTGAGCGTCTGCCTGGCGCTGATGGTGCCGGCGATCCGCAATGCCTTCGACCGCACCGTGGAAAACTTCGTCGCCGCGCGCCTCGAGGCCAATGCCAACACCCTGATCGGTGCGGCGCGGGCCATCGATGGTCGGCTGGCGATGCCCGAGATGATCGCCGAGGAGGTCTTCGACCGTCCCGGCTCGCCCATCCTGGGGTATGTCTATGACCAGAACGGCCGTCTGCTCTGGCGCTCGCGCTCGGCGATCAAGGAGCGGCCCAACTACCGGCCGACCTTCGACGGCGGCGGCGTCAAGCTGGTCAAGGCCACCGACGACCAGGGCCAGGGCTTCTTCGTCTTCGATCGCGAGGTGCTGCTGGGCAACCCGCCGGTGGCGGGCTTCAGCGTGGTCACCATGCAACCGGCCGAGGAATACGAGCGGCTGCGCGCCACCTTCGTCCACCAGGTGATCCTCTGGCTGGTGGGGGTGCTCGGCGCCCTGTTGCTGCTGCTGGCGCTGGTCATGCAGTGGAGCCTGCGCCCGCTGCGGCGGCTGAGCCGGCAGCTGGACGCGGTGGAAACCGATCAGCGCGACTTGCTCGACGAGAAGAACGTACCCAGCGAGATCAGCCGCCTGATCCGCTCGCTCAACCGCCTGCTCGACCACGAGCGCCTGCAGCGCGAACGCTATCGCGACACCCTCGGCGATCTCGCCCACAGCCTGAAGACGCCGCTCGCGGTGTTGCAGGGGGTGACCGAGGAATTGCGCCGGCGGCCGCAGCTGGACCAGGAGGTCGGTACCCTGCAGACCCAGATCGAGCGGATGAACCAGCAGGTGATGTACCAGCTGCAACGGGCCACACGCCAGGGCGGAGCGGTGCTCAGCCGGCCGCTGGAACTGGCGCCCCTGGTGGAGTCGCTGTTCAGCACCCTGGACAAGGTCTATGCCGAGAAGCGGGTCCAGGCCGAGCTGGACCTGCCGCCCAACCTGCGGGTGCAGGCCGAGGAGGCCGCCATGCTGGAGGTGTTCGGCAACCTGCTGGAGAACGCCTACCGCCTCTGCCTGACCCAGGTGCGGGTCAGTGCCCGCCGGCATACCGAGCACTGGATCCTCGACATCGAGGACGACGGCCCCGGCATTCCCGCCGAGCGCCGCGAAAGCGTGCTACGCCGCGGCATGCGCATGGACAGCCGCCATCCCGGGCAGGGCATCGGCCTGGCCGTGGTACAGGACATCCTCGAGGGCTATCGCAGCAGCCTGTCCATCGACGAGTCCAGCCTGGGCGGCGCCCGCTTCCGCTTCCGCCTGCCCGCGGCGATTTCCCCCGAGCGGCCTTCCTTGGTGCACAATGGGGCCAGGACGTGACCCATGGGTCATGGGGTGCGTCTGCTCCTGATAGTGAAATTCTGTCTGTAAGGACCCCGGCATGAGCCGCGACTGCCGTCACCTCGAATCCCTGTTGCACCACGATATTCCCATCACCAAGGCCCTGGGCCTGGAAGTCCGCGACTGGAGCGAGCAGCGCCTGCAGCTGCATGCCCCGCTGGATGCCAACATCAACCACGCCAGCACCATGTTCGGCGGCAGCCTCTATTGCGTGGCGGTACTGGCCGGCTGGGGCTGGCTGTACCTGCGCCTGCGCGAAGCGGGTATCGAGGAAGGCCACATCCTCATCCAGGAAGGCCAGATCAGCTATCCGCGGCCGATCACCGCCGATGCCACGGCCTTCGGCGAACCCGCCGAGGCGCGCGCCTGGGAGCGTTTCGAGACCACCTTCCGCCGTCGCGGTCGCGCCCGCATCACCCTGCAGTCGCGCATCCTCGCCGACAACGGCGAAGACGGCGTGCGCTTTACCGGTCAGTACGTGCTGCACCGCTGACGGCTCGCGCGGCCAAAAAAAGGGCGACCCGGAGGTCGCCTTTTTCGTTTTCGTCCGCCGCTCAGCCGTGGGAATGCGGCTCGGCCTTCGTCTGCTGGGCGGTGTTGGTCTCGGGCAGGTTGTCCGGTGGTACCGCCAGGGCGCGCAGGGCGCCGGACATGATCTCGCTGAAGGTCGGCGCCGAGACCAGGCCGCCGAAGTAGCCTTCCTTGGTCGGGGTGTCCAGCATCACCGCCAGTACCAGCTTGGGATCGGCGGCCGGGGCCATGCCGACGAACAGCGAACGATAGGCGTGCTCGGTGTAGCTGCCGGCGCCGGCCTTGCGCGCGGTACCCGACTTACCCGCCACGTGATAGCCGGGCACCCGGGCGCGGATCACGCCGCCGTCGTCTTCCACCACATGGTTGAGCATCATGCGGATGCGCCGGGCGATGGTCGGGTCCATGGCCTGGACGCTCTGCTGCTTCTGGTCCTTGAGCAGGGTCAGGGGCGTCAGCTGGCCATCGTTGGCGATCACCGAATAGGCCTGGGCCAGTTCGGCGACGTTGACCGCCAGGCTGTAGCCGAAGGACATACTGGCGGTGGCGATCTGCGACCACTTGGTGTGGCCGGGCAGGTAGCCGGCGTTTTCGCCGGGAAAGCCCAGCGCCATGGGGTTGCCGAAACCGACCCGGCTGAGTTGTTCGTAGATGGGCAGCGGGCCGATCTGCAGCGCCACCTTGCTCATGCCGATGTTGGAAGAGTTGAGCAGCACCCCGGTCATGGTCAGCACGCCGCGCTTGGCCACGTCATGGATGGTGTGGCCGTCGATGGTCATCCAGCCGGGTGCCACGTCCACGGTGCTGTTCTCGTTGAACTTGCCCGAGGCCAGGGCCACCGACATGCTGAATGGCTTGATCACCGAGCCGGGCTCGAAGGCGTCGGTCAGGGTGCGGTTCCTCATGTTGGGGATCTGCAGGGTGGCGCGGTTGTTCGGGTTGTAGGACGGGAAGTTGGTCATCGCCAGGATCTGCCCGGTCTTGGGATTGACCAGCACCGCGGAGCCGGACTGGGCACCGAACTTCTCCACCGCCGTCTGCAGCGCGCGATAGGCAATGAACTGCAGGCGCAGGTCGATGGACAGCGCCACGTCCTTGCTCGGTTGCGGCTGGCGCACCACGCGCAGGTTCTTGACCACCGAGCCGCGCGGGTTGATCAGCACCTCGCGCACCCCGCCGCGACCGGCCAGCCAGTCCTCGAAGCCCAGTTCCAGGCCTTCCTGGCCGTGGCCGTCGATGTTGACCATGCCGATCACCTGGGCCACCAGGTCGGAACTCGGGTAGTAGCGCTTGTATTCCTTGATCTGCCGCACGCCCGGTACGCCCAGGGCCATGATGTTCTCGCCGTCGATGGGCGACAGGGCACGGGCCAGGTAGAGGAAGTGCTTTTCCGGGTGGCCGAGGATCAGGTTGCGCAACTCCGCCTCGGGCTTGTGGATGGCCTGGGCCAGGCGACCCAGCTGGTCGGCGCTGTCCTGCATCTCGGCCGGGTTGCACCAGATGGTCACCACCTCGGTGGAGACCGCCAGGGGGGCGCCGTTGCGGTCGGTGATCATGCCGCGGGTCACGGGGATGGGAATGTGGCGTACCGAGCGGCGGTCGCCCTGGTCACCGAGGAATTCGGCATCGAACAGCTTGAGGTAGGTGATGCGTCCGGCGACCACGCAGGTCAGCAGGACCAGCACGATGACTACGGCATAGAAGCGATAGCGGGGTGCGGCCGTCATGGCGGCTCCTGCGCGGGGAGGGGGCTTGGGCATGGTCACAAGAGGTTACAATCATCGGGAGCGCGCATGGTAACTGCTCCAGCCATCAGCCGGGAACCGCTGGGCGCCCAGGGACGTTACACTGGGCGGATGAGCGACATCCCCCTGCACGATCTTTCCGCCCCTACCGTGACCTGCGACAGCTGTCAGGCCTGGTGCTGCCGCCAGGAAGTGCTGCTGTTCGACGACCTCGGGGTCCCCGCGCGCTTCATCGAGGAAGACTGGACCGGCACCCGCATGAAGCGCCTCGACGACGGCTGGTGCGCGGCCCTGGATCGCCAGCAGATGAACTGCAGCATCTACGAGGTGCGCCCCTGGGTCTGCCGGATCTTCGACATGGCCGGCCCGGAATGCCTGGAAGAGCGGGCGGACATGCGGCGGGCGATGGAGCGTGGTGAGCTCTGAGCGCCGGCATGTCGGGCTTCGCTGGTGCTCGACCCAACCTACGGCACCTGAGGTTCACCCTCACCCCAGCCCTCTCCCGGAGGGAGAGGGGGGTTAATGCCTAGGTTGGGTTGCGACGGCTCCAGCGTCGAAGCCCAACGTTGCCAATACACCGAGGCAAGGTCTGTTGGGCTT